>JAIFTM010000007.1 GCA_019661745.1 Mollicutes bacterium PWAP
ATATAAGAAGATTTTTTATTTATATAATTTTAAATAAAAAAATGCTTTTAATAAGCATTTTATAATTAATAATTTTATCTTCTATAAGTAATTCTACCTTTAGTAAGGTCAAAGGGACTTATTTCTACTTCCACATTATCTCCAGGAAGTATTCTTATACGGTGAACTCTCATTTTACCACTAATAGTGGCATTAATAATAACGCCGTTTTCTAATTCAACTTTATAATCACTTGTAGAAAAAGCTTCTTTAACAATACCGTTTATTTTTATTTTATTACCGTTTCCAGCCATTATATTCCTTCCGTAAGTACTATAGGATAACCATCTTTAATTAAGATAGTGTGTTCATAGTGACTTGTATTAAGTTTATTTTTACTTTTTATAGTTCATCCATCTTTCATATAACGGACTTTATTACTACGTTGTAGAATCATTGGTTCAATACAAATGACCATATTGTTTTTTAAAAGAGTTCCTGTACTTTGATATCCTTTATTAGGAATAACAGGATCTTCATGCAAAGAATAACCAATTCCATGACCAGTGAAGTCATCAGGTAAAAAATATCCTCTATTTTCAACAAATTTTTGTATAGCAAAAGCTATATCACCTGTACGAGCGCCTGGTTTGATAGCATTTAATCCAGCATAAAAACTATTTTTAGCAATTTCAATAAGTTCTTTATCTCTTTTAGAAATATAACCTACACCTTTTGTAAAACAAGAATCGGAATTCATGCCTTTATAAACGCAACCTGCATCAACAGATACAATATCTCCAATTTCAAATGGTTTATCATTTGGTATACCATGAATAAGTGTATCATTTACAGAAACACAAATGCTATTTGGAAAACCATTATAACCTAAAAAGTTAGGTTTAGCATCTCTTTTTTCAATTTCAATTCTAAAAATTTTATCAATTTCTAAAGGAGTAACGCCAGGTTTAACGGCATTATAAATAATTTTTTTTACTTCAGCGAGAATAGCACTACTTTTAGTAATATTTTCAATTTCTTTAGAATTTTTGATAAATGAACTCATTATTTTAAAATATCCATTAATTTTTTAAAATTGTCTTCTCTGGAACCGACAACACTAATTTTTCTAAGAATACCTTTTGATTTAAAAAAATCAATTAAAGGTTTAGTTTGTTTATTATAAACTTCTAGTCTTTTTGAAATTATTTCAGGAGTATCATCGGTTCTTCCTTCTTTTTCAGATCTAAGTGTTAAACGCTCAATTACAACTTGATCAGTAGCATCTAATAATATAACATCATCAATATCTACTAAATCTAATAAAAATTTAGCTTGGTTAATTGTACGAGGATAACCATCAAGAATATAGCCTTCTTTGTTAATGATAGTATTTTTAACTATTTTATTTGTTAAATCATCACTAACAAAATTTCCGGCAGCTAAAATTGATTTAACTTCTTTCCCTAAGAGGGTATTATTTTTAATATTATATCTAAAGATATCTCCCGTTGATATGTGTTCTAAATTTTCTTTTTTGGAAAGAGTTTTGGCTAAAGTACCTTTACCAACTCCAGGGGCTCCTAAAAAAATAATTTTTTTTATCATAATAATCCTTTACTATCTTTGTTTGAAGTAGCTTTTTTCTTAAGTTTTGAAATATTTTGAGTTTTTTTTCTCGCTTTAATTTGAGAAAAAGTTTCAACAGTAGCTGTAACAAGAATAATTAAACTTGTCCCGCCAAATGTGATTTGAGGACTTAGACCAATTATTTGTTCAACATATGAAGTAGAAGCAATTACAGAAAGATATATTGCTGAAAAAATACTTAAACGAATAATAATAGCATTTAAATATTGATTTGTTTCATTGCCGGGTCTAACACCTGGAATGAATGTTGAAGAATTTTTAAAGTCTTCAGAAACTTTATCAGGATTAAATAAAAGTAATCCCATAATAGGAGTCAATAGGAAAATTAATCCTATTAATATAGCTAATCCAATTGGTTGAGTTAACTTTAAATGGTTTTCTACTCAAATGCGGCCTAAGTTTTGATGATCCATAAACTGAACAATAGTTAAAGGTAATGAAGATACCAATACGGAGAAAATAACAGGCATGATTGAAGCAGGATTAACCTTAATAGGTAGTGAAGCGGTTTCTTCTCCTTTTTTTGTCATGGCGCCACCAGTTTTTTGGATTGGAACCTTCCGTTCTGATTTATAAATATAACCAATTATAAATAACAATGTTAAAAATACTAAAATATAAAGAGCAAATTCCATAACTCCTGAAAAGTTAACAGAACCATGCCCTTGAGCAAGTTCTATAAAAGCATTTTGGAATTTAGTTGGAAGCGTTGCAGCAATACCACTGAAAATAATCAATGTAGTACCATTACCAACACCTTTTTCAGTAATTTGTTCACCTAAAAATAAAGTAAATAAACTACCTGAAACTAGAATAATTGGAATAACAATATAAATAAATCATCAGTGATCTAAATTATTAATAATTTTTAAATATCCTGTACCATTTTTGAATGTTTGAATAATAACAATGGAGTTAATAATTGCAAAAATAAGAGTTAAACAACGAGAAATTATATTAATTTTTCTCTTACCTGCAGGCCCGCTTGTTGATAATCTATAAATAGGCGGGAAAGCTTCAGTTTGCAAAAATTGCATAATAATGGAAGCAGTAATAAATGGGCTAATCCCTAAAGCTACAATTGAAAAACTCCTTAAAGACCCTCCGCCCATAAGATCAAAGATCCCAACTAAAGATGAAGTGTCTTGACCAAATTTTGGATCAACTTTAACACCTGGGATTGTAATTGTAGCAGCTATACGAAATATTAAAATTAATAACAACGTATAAAGAATTTTTTTAAGTAAAGGACGGTTTTGAAATCATCCCTTTACTTTATTTGAGAAATTAGCAAAACTTTGTTTCGATTTACTCATATAATATTTAAACTTTCTTTTACTTTGTAAAATTAGAGCTTATAAAAGCTCTAATTTCCCACCGGCTTCTTCTATAGCATTTTTAGCTGATGCAGAAGATGCATCAATTTTAACTGTTAATTTTTTGCTAATTTTACCGCCTGAAAGTAATTTTACAGGTTTGTTGTTACTTGCAAGACCATGTTTTTTTAAATCTTCTACTGTAACTGTAGAGTTATTTTCAAATTTATTTTCTAAATCTGAAAGTTTTACAACTTGATATTCAACATGATTAATATTGTTGAAACCTCTTTTTGGTAATCTCATGAATCAAGGGTTTTGTCCACCTTCGAATCCAGGTCTTGTACCACCTCTTTTATTTTGTCCTGATTGACCCTTACCAGCTTGCTTACCTTTACCGGCAGCATGACCTCTACCTTTTCTATGCTTGTCTTTTCTAGCGCCTGGGTTAGATTTTAGTTCATGTAATTTCATAATCAATCTCCTATCCTTTTAATTGCTCTAATGTAATATCTCTTAGTTTAGCAATTTGTTCTGGTGTTCTAAGAGCTCTTAAAGCTTCAAATGCAGCTTTTGTTGCATTAGCTTTATTTCTAGATCCAAGTGATTTTGTGTAGATGTCTTTATAACCAGCCAGTTCAATAACTGCTCTAACTGAACCAGAAGCAATAATTCCCTTACCTTTAGGAGCTGGTTTTACCATAACTTGTGAAGCTAGGAATTTACCAACTTGAATATGAGGAACCGTTCTCCCTTCACTAATAGCAACTGTAATAATATTTTGTCTTGCAGATCTAATGGCTTTTTGAATTGCAGCAGGAACTTCATTAGCTTTACCAGTTCCATATCCTACTTTACCTTTTTTATCTCCAATAACAACTAAAGCAGAAAAACTAAATTTTCTTCCACCTTTTGTTACTTTAGTAACTCTAGCAATATTAACAACTTGTTCTTCGTATTCAACTCTTCTATTGAATCTTCCACGACCTTTATTGCCTTTTCTATTACCTTTTCCACCTTTATTGTTTCTAAAGTTATTTTTATTATTAGTAGTTCTTGGGGCTTTATCAGATTGTTTTGAAGTGTTTGTAACTTCTATTGTTTTTGTTGCTTGTGTTTCTTCCATTAGAATTTAACTCCTTCTTCTCTAACTGCATCTGCAAAAGCAGCTACTCTACCATGATAGATATAACCACTTCTGTCAAATACTATGCTTTCAATTTTAAGTGAAGCAATTTTTGCTCCCATTTCTTTTCCAACTTTAGCAGCAGCTTCTTTATTTGAAGATACTTTTAGTCCTATTTTTTTAGAAGTAATTGATGCAAGAGTTACTCCTTTTGTATCATCTATTAATTGAGCTTCAAAGTGTTTATTACTTCTGAATACTGAAAGTCTAGGTTTAGTTTCTGTACCGAAAATAGATGCTCTAATTTTAAGTTTTTTAGTTTTTCTGTTTTCTCTTTTTGTTTTTGCCATAATACTATTCGCTGCTTACTAAGCAGCTTTTTTCCCTTCTTTTCTGATAACTCTTTCGTCAGAATACATGATACCTTTTCCTGAATAAACATTCGGTCTTCTAATGTCTCTAATAAGAGCAGCCATTTGTCCAACTGTTTGTTTATTTGCACCTTTAACAATAATTTCTGTTTGTGAAGGAACTTCTAATTCAACTCCTTTAATTATTTCAAGAACTACAGGGTGAGAATAACCTGCTTGAATTTCAATTTTCCCGCCTTTTAATGCAGCTCTATAACCAACTCCTTTAATTATTAATTTTTTTTCAAAACCTTTAGAAACTCCGTGAATCATTGATGATATCAATGAATTAGTTGTTCCGTGTAATTGTTTTGAATGTTTTTCTTCATTTTTTCTAGTAACAATAACTTTATTATTTTCAACTTTAACTTCGATTACGTTTGATTTAAATTCTTGTGTTAGAGTACTTTTAGGTCCTTTTACAGTAACGATATTTCCGTTGACTGTAACTTCAACACCTTCAAATAATTCTAATTCTCTTTTTCCAACTCTTGACATATTATACTTTCTATCAAACGTAGGCTATAACTTCGCCGCCTACTCCCAATTCTTTAGCTTTTTTTCCGGTAATCATTCCGTTTGATGTTGATATAATTGCAGTTCCATAACCTGAAAGTACTTGAGGTATTTCAGAATTAGAAACATAAACTCTAAGGCTAGGTTTTGAAATTCTTTTAACCCCTGTTATTACTTTAACATTATTTTTATATTTTAAAGTAACTGATAATTCTTTTTTGATTCCTTCTCCTGTTGTTTTAACATCAGAAATAAATCCTTCAATTAATAAAATATTTAAAATAACTTCTTTTACTTTTGAATAAGGCATAAGAACTGTTCTATGTTTTCTTTGGTTTGCGTTTTTGATTCTGATTAACATATCAGAAATTGGATCTGTAATGATTCCCATTTTATCAACTCGCTTTCTTTACACCAGGAATTTTGCCTTCATGTGCCATTTTTCTAAAATTAATACGTGAAACACCAAATTTTCTCATATAAGCTCTTGGTCTTCCATCAATTTGATCTCTATTTTTAATTCTTGCTTTTGAAGAATTTCTTCTCATTCTTTGAAGGGCAAATTGAGCTTGCATATCACCTTGCTTAGATTTAGCTCTTAATTCATCTCTTCTTTTTTGAGCAGTATTAGAGATTACTATTCTTTTTTCGTTTTTAACGATTAATGCTTTTCTTGCCATAGTTCTCCTTATACTTCCTTTTTACCTTTAAAAGGCATTCCCAGAAGTGTTAATAGTTCTTTTGCTTCTTCATTTGATTTTGTAGAAGTAACAATAATCACATCAAGACCTTTTATTTTTCTAATTTTATCAAAGTCAATTTCAGGGAAAATGATGTGTTCTTTAATTCCCATTGAATAATTACCTCTTCCATCGAAAGAGTTTGGATTTAAACCTCTAAAATCTCTTGTACGAGGAATTGTAATATTTACTAATTTATCAAAAAAGTTTCACATATTAGCTCCTCTAAGAGTAACTTTGGCACCCATTGGCATACCTTCTCTTAATCTTCAAGAAGCATTAGATTTTCTTGCGATTGTTGAAAAAGGTTTTTGACCAGCAATTTTTTCAAGTTCATTAAAAACTTCTTTAACTGCTTTAGAATTTGAAACTTCAGAACCCGCTGTCATGTTAAGGACAATTTTTTCAATTTTAGGAGTTTGCATTAATGATTTATATTGGAACTTATCTTGAAGCTTTTTCTTAACTTCTTCTATATATTTAATTTTTAAAGACATAAACTATAATTCCTTTCCAGTAGCTTTAGATATTCTAACTTTATTACCTTTATCATTTATTTTAAAGGCAATTTTTGTTTTTTTGCCATCTTTACCTTTAGTTTTAACTGCTACATTTGAAATATGGATAGGAGCTTCGAACTCTTTAATACCACCTTCAGGTTCTTGTTGTGTAGGTTTTTGGTGTTTTTTAACAATATTTACTTTATCAATAGTAACTCTTTCTTTTTTTCAATCAATTTTAAGAACTCTTCCTGATTGTCCTTTGTGCTTACCAGAGATTACTGCTACTTCGTCATTAATTTTAATTCTTTTCATAATATCTCCTTATAAGACCTCAGGCGCTAAAGATAAAATTTTATTATATCCTTTAGCTCTAAGCTCTCTTGCAATAGGCCCAAATACACGAGTACCTCTTGGTGTTTTATCATCTTTGATAATTACAACAGCATTGTCATCAAATCTGATATAACTTCCATCTTTTCTTCTTACACCATATTTAGTTCTAACAACAACAGCTTTAACAACTTGACCTGATTTTATAGCGGCATTAGGAATTGCTTTTTTAACTGAACAAACAACAATATCGCCAATTCTAGAAACTTTCTTTTTAGATCCACCTAAGTTTCTAATAACCATTATTTCTTTTGCGCCAGAGTTATCTGCAACTATGGCTCTTGATAGTTCTGCTAACATACTATGCCTCCACGTTTGTTTCTAATACTTCAAATAATCTGAAGTTTTTAGTTTTTGATAATGGTCTAGTCTCAATTATTTTAACTGTATCGCCAAGTTTTGCAGTGCTGTTTTCATCATGTGCAGGAAATCTTTTTGTTGCTTTATATCTTTTACCATAAAGTTTGTTCTTTTTGTAAGATTCTACTGCGACAATAATTGTTTTTGTTGCTTTAACTGAAACAACCTTACCTGTTAATTGTTTTTTGTTTTTCATTATTTGCCCCTTCATTCATTTCTTGAATTCTTAGTTCAGTAAGAACTCTTGCAATATCTTTCTTAAGTATTGAAATTTTATGTGTGTTATCTAATTGTCCTGTTGAATTTTGAAATTTTAAAGTAAATAGTTGAGCTTTAAGCTCTTGTACAGTTTCTTTCAATTCAGAAATACTCATTTTATCTAATGATTTAGCCATGATTATTCTTCTCCTTTACGTACAATTCTTCATTTTACAGGAAGTTTATGTCCACCAAGTCTCAATGCTTCTTTAGCAATTTCTTCAGAAACACCTTTAACTTCAAAAATCATTGTATTTATTTTTACTACAGAAACATAATGATCTACATTTCCTTTACCTTTACCCATACGAACTCCGATAGGTTTAGCAGTTTTTGCAAAGTGAGGAAATATTCTAATAATAACTTTACCTTCACGGCCCATTTTTCTTGTTATAGCAACACGAGTTGCTTCAATTTGTCTTGATGTTACTCAAGCACTTGTTTTAGCTTGAAGACCAAATTCTCCAAAACTTACTTTATTACCTTTTCTTGCAACACCTTTTGAGTGATATACATTATAAGGTTTTCTTCATTTTGTTCTTTTAGGTTGTAACATTATTTGTTACCTCCTTCAAGAATTTCTCCTTTAGAAATTCATACTTTAATTCCAAGGGCGCCATATGTAGTTCTAGCTGTTGCCATAGCAAAATCAACATCTTGTCTAATTGTATGTAATTTCATTTCTCCTTCTGAATATCCTTCAGTACGAGCCATATCAGCACCATTTAAACGTCCTGATACTTGAGTTTTTATACCTTTAGTTCCTGCGAATAAAGCTTGTCTAATAACTGATTTTTGTGCAGCTTTAAAACTACCTCTATTTTCTAGTCTTATAGCAATATCTTCAGCAACTAATCTTGCATTTAATTCTGGTTTAGAAATTTCAATTACTTTAACTTCTAATTTAAGTTTATTATTTTTTGTTGCTTTAGAAATTTGTTTAGTTCATTTAACTAAATTAACACCATTCTCACCAAGCAATTCACCTTTAGCAGCAGTATAAACTGTTAAAATAACATCACCATTATTATTTCTAGAGATTTTAACTTCACCAATTTTGTATGTTCTAACGAATTTGTCTACGAATTTATAAATTTTATCATCTTCTAGTAAGAATTTTGAGAAGTTTTCTTTACCAGCAAATCAGTTTGTATTATGTTTTTTAGTAACACCATATCTAAAAGAATTTGGATTAACTTTTTGTCCCATTTATATTCCCCCTATCTTTCTGACACTTCAATAATTAAGTGACTTGTTCTTTTTAAAATTCTATTAGCTCTACCTTGTGATCTTGGTTGGAATCTTTTTAAAGTAGGACCTTCATTAACAAGAATTTTTGATACAAATAATTTATCTGCATCCATACCATTATTGTTAACAGCATTAGCAACTGCTGAATTAAGTAGTTTAAGGAAAAGTGTTGAACTTTTGTTTGGAGTATTTTTAAGGATAGGAATCGCATCTATTACAGATGCATTTCTGAATAGATCTGCCACTAACCTAGCTTTTCTAGGACTTACTCTTTGTAAGTTAACTTTAGCTAAAGCAGTCGCCATTATTTTTTACCTTTATCTGAACCATGACCAGTATAGTTTCTAGTAGGAGAAAATTCTCCTAATTTATGACCAACCATATCTTCAGTAATAAATACATTAATGTGAGTTTTACCATTATGAACTTGGAATGTAAGTCCAACAAATTGTGGGAAAACAGTACTTCTTCTACTTCAAGTTTTTATTGGTTTCTTAGGTGCTTCACCTTTAACGATAGCCATTACTTTTTTGTATAGGTGTTCGTCAATGTAAGGGCCTTTTTTAAGTGATCTAGACATTATTTACTCCCTTTTCTTCTTCTTATAATTAATTTAGTAGAAGATTTCTTTTTATTTCTTGTTTTAACTCCAAGTGCTTTTTTTCCTCATGGTGTCATTGGCGATTTACGCCCAATTGGTTGACGACCTTCTCCACCTCCATGTGGGTGATCATTAGGGTTCATTACAGAACCTCTAACTGTTGGTCTAATTCCTCTATGCCTATTTCTACCAGCTTTACCTCAGTCTACTAATGAGTGTTCTTCATTACCTACAACACCAATTGTAGCTCTACATACAGCTAATAATTTTCTAACTTCTCCAGATTTAAGTTTAATGATAACATACTTACCATCATCATCTTTACCAAGTAATTGAGATGAAGCTCCAGCTGATCTAGACATTTGCCCACCTGCCCCTGGATACATTTCAATATTGTGAATGAATGTGCCGTCGGGAATAGTATTAAGAGGCATTGTATTGCCTACTTTAATATCTATATTTTCATTACCTGAAATAATTGTGCTACCCAATTTTAATTCTTTGGGAGTAAGGATATATTTTTTTTCTCCATCTGCATATACAACTAGGGAGATATTTGCTGATCTATTTGGATCGTATTCAATAGTCTTAACAATTGCAGGAATCATATCTTTATTTCTTTTAAAATCAATGATACGATATTTTCTTTTAGCACCAGCGGACTTATGTCTAACTGTTATTTTACCTGTATTATTACGTCCAGCATGTTTCTTTAAATTAAGAAGTAAAGATTTTTCTGGATCATGTCCTGAAAGATTTTTCTTGTAATCTAAAGAAGTCATATGACGACGACCGTTTGTTGTTGGTTTGAACTTTTTAATAGCCATAATTTCTCTTTCTCAATATAAGTATGTTCGAGGAAATTCACTTATATTGGTATTTCATCCTCTTAATTTTATTTTTGTTCTTATATAAATTTTTATTTAAAAATAGTTATGAATTTTTAGTATTTTTTTTTATTCTTTTTTAGATTCTTCTTTTTTAGATTCTTCTTTTTTAGATTCTTCTTTTTTAGAT
>JAIFTM010000008.1 GCA_019661745.1 Mollicutes bacterium PWAP
TAACTAGAGACTTACATTCCTCTAAATATAAAGATCACAATGTTAAAACTGGTTATGAAATTAAATGAAGCGAAAAAGGAAAAAAAATAAATTATTTAGAAGTTAAATTTTAATATTTCAATCTATAATTAAATTATTAAAAAGATAATTAATATTTTTAATAACAAAATATATTTTTATTTATAAATTTAGAAAGGAATTAAATTAATATTACAATGAAAAAAGATTTAAAAAAATCAAAGTTAATTAAAAAACAATATAAATTAGAAATTAGTAATTTAAAAAAAACTCCAGATATAAAATTTAAAAAAATGGAAATATATCATAAATATGATAAAAAAATTCAAAACTCAAGAAGTTACAAAAATTTAAATAAAGTACCGGCTATTGTAAAAAATTATTCTATTAATTTTTTATTATCTTCAATATTTTTTAACCTTTTCTTAGCTAGTATTATTTCTTTGATTGTTTATTCTATTAATGGCACTTTGAAGTGAGATAAATTTTCAACATCTTGATCAATTTGATTTTCTTTATTCTTTGGAATAAATTGATTAATACAATCTTCCATTAAACATTTTAATTGATATCGAATGACTAGAGCAGAAAGAGCTGTATTTATTGCCTTAAGAAGATTTGGTAAAAATGCCGTTATTGTCTCTAATAAAGAAATAGACAGAAGATTTGGACAAAAAGATTTATTGGAAATAATTAAAGACACTGATAAATCAGAAGAAATGGGAATGTTAATTAATGGATTAGCAACATTTATAAATATATATATTGGCATTAAAATTCTATTACACATAAAAAAATATAATATTTCAAAACAAAAATTTAAATTTATAATTCAAGAAGATAAATAAAAATAAAAGAATAAATATTATTATTTATTCTTTTATTTTTAAATAAAGTTCATATGAACCCACTTCTGTTTCCCCTTGTGTTAATGTATACATAAATTTATGAATTGTAATTTCTCCTTCCACTTTATTTTCTAATTTATTCATGTAAGCTGACATAAACAAAAATCCAACTTCAGTAGTATATTCAATAATTATTTCTTTATTTAATTCAAGATTTATTGTTGCCGGTCCCGAAAAAATATTTACTTTATTTTCTGAAATTTCAATTCTATTTTGAATTTTTTGAACAGGCTCTAAAAATTCATATACTTTAAATTTTTTTCATTTGCTAATTTGAACTTCTGAATCAAACTTAACTAAATTATCTTTTCCATTTTGTTTAATTTTAGATTTAAATTCAATTTTAGACATTTAATCTATCCATAATAATTTCTTTTCCAAATAATCAAATCGCTTTATGTAATTCAGGCCCGTGTTCTTCAAATGTAGTTGCCAATCTAATTGGCATAAATAATTTTTTCCCTTTAACTCCTGTAATTATTTTGGTTTCATTTATAGATTCTTGAATGTTTTCAATTGTTCATTCTTTATTGGATAATATTTGAGAAAATTTTTTAACCACTTCATTGAATGTTTTTTTTCCTTTCAATGGATTTTTATAAATATTTAATTTTTTTTCCAACTCTTTAAAAGTTACTGATCCTTTCTTAAAGGTTTCAATAAAGATTTTTTTCCATTCTTCTTCTTTATTTATGTTTAAGTTAATAAATTTTTTTAGATTTGAATATTCCATATTTTGAATATATTCTTTTGAAAATCAATTCATTTTATCCATATTAAATTTTGAACTAGATTTAGAAAGTCTTTTAGGATCAAAAGAATCAATAATTTCTTTTTTTTCCATCACTTCTTTTGCTTGGGGGTGTGTTCAACCTAGCAAAGTTAAAAAATTAAATATAGCATGAGAATAATAACCTTCCCCTTTATATTGTTCAATAAATTGTTTTGTTTCTAAATCTCTTTTAGAAAGTTTTTTACCATCCATATTAGTAATTATTGTTAAATGACCAAATTCTGGGGCTTCTCATCCAAAAGAATCGTAAATTGCAAGTTGTTTTGGTGTATTAGAAATGTGTTCTTCCCCTCTGAAAACATGAGTCATTTCCATATCGTAGTCATCAACAACCACCGCAAAGTTATATGTAGGATACCCATCTTGCTTTCTTATTACAAAATCTCCTATATCATCAGTATTAATAGAAATTTTTCCTCTCACTATATCTTTTCAAGAATATCAATTATTTTTCTTTAAAGCAATACGAATTGAATATTCTTTTGAATTGTGTCTTTTTTCTTTTTCTTTTTCAGAAATTTTTAGTCAATTTCTTTTGTATCTAAAAGAAGCAACCCCTTGTTCTTCAAAATATTTATGTTGTTCTTCTAATTCTTCTTTTGTATCGTAAGCGTAATAAGCGTCTCCCTTTTCTATCATTTCATTAATTAAAAAATCATATCTTTCAAGTTTTTCGCTTTGTCTATATGTCTTATATTTTGGGTTTGGATTTAAAGCGGATTCATCTGGGATAATTCCTAATCAAATCAAATTTTTAATTTGAGAATTTTCTCCATCCTTAACATTTCTAGATATGTCAGTGTCTTCAGTTCTAACAACAAAGTCTCCATTGTTTTTTTTAGCAAATAAATATCCAAATAATGCACTACGAGCTCCCCCTATATGTAAATAACCTGTCGGACTAGGTGCATATCTCGTTCTTATTCTTTTTTTATTCATATTAGCTCCTTTTTTAATAATATTAAAATTATTATAAATCTTTTGTTTTTTTAATAAACTTATATATAATAAATTAAGATGTTTAATATATTGAGTAGTAATAAAATAAAAATATTAAGTTTATATTCAACTTTTGAATATTATATTTTATTTGCTAAAAAATAATTTTAAGTTGCTTTTAGTGGCTTATTTTTATTAGTAATTTTCAAATTATTAAAAAGGAGGAATTAATGAAAAAATTAAATAAGTTTCATTTAAAATTAGGTTCAACTTTAGTATCTTTATTGCCTTTCACCACTGTTGTAGGTTGCTCCTTAGAACGTGGATCTTATTCTACTTTTAATGGAAACATAGTAGACAAGAATGGTTACACACAATTTATTAGTGATGGCGGAAGTATTGATGATAAATCCTTTAATGAAAGTTCTGTAATGGGAGTAAAAATTTTTTCTCAAAAATCAAATACAACTTATTCTCAATGAACTCCTAAAAATGCAACTTTTTTAGGAAGCGCTTATGACAAGGTATTTGAGCAAAATTTTCATAATCTTGTTATTGCTGGCTTTATTCATTCAGAATATAATATTGAAAGACGTTGATCAGAAAAATTTGGCAATAATACTGAAAAACATTTAATTTGATTAGATCACAATGATAACAATGATAACAATAATATTATTGGAATAACATTTAATAAATCTCAAGCTGGGTTTCTTGCTGGAATAAGAGCCGGTTTTATTGCGAATAAATTAAATAATAATAATCCAAAAGTTGGTGTTATTGGTGGTATGCCTTTTCCAGCAGTATTGGATTATATGAATGGTTTTTGTTCTGGTATAACTTATTTTAATAATTTCGCATTAAACAAAAACAAAATTCTAAAAAAAGTTGTTTTTGTTTCTGCATATTCTGATTTAAAAAAAGACTTCACAGGAACTTTTGAGCCCGATGGCAGTGGTAAAGTTAATACAAATCGTTTGATTGATAAAGGAACAAATGTAATTATGTCTGTTAATGCTGGTCAAATTAAAGATGTTATTTCCGCTATTAAGAGTGCCCATGAAGAAAATAGTGTTAAGGTTATAGGCGTTGATACTGATCAATATAAAACTTATGGAAATATTGTTGCTGGTTCTGCTGTTGTTGGTACAGATACTGCAATAAATGAACTTTTGCTAGAAGATTATTATGGTAATTATTTACATGATAGAGAATATTCTTTATCTGATGGTTCGAGATTTATCTCATATGTTTCGCATTTTCAAGATGACGCCCCTAACAAATTCATTTCTGATGCAATTGAAAATGTAAAAGAGAATCCTTCTTTAACTAGCACTACCCTAACTTATATTAATTCATAAATAATTTTTTTTGAAAGGAATTCATAAATGAAAAAAAATCTTCTAAAAAAATCTTCTAAAATTGTTATTAAATTTAATAATATTACAAAAAAATTTGGTAATTTAATTGCAAATAATAATATTAATATCGATGTTATAAATGGTGAAGTTCATGCTTTATTAGGAGAAAATGGAGCCGGTAAAAGTACTTTAATGTCTCTTTTGTTTGGAATTTATAAACCTACAAATGGTTTCATTGAAATTAATGGTATAGAAACTAAAATTAAAGATCCCAAAGAAGCAAATAAGTTTGGGATCGGTATGTTGCCCCAACATTTTCAAATTGTTGAAAATTTTTTAGCATGAGAAAATATTATTTTAGGGTATGAAAAAGTTATTAATGACGGTTTAGATGTTAAACCTTTTAATGGGATTATTAATAAAAAAGAAATTTTTAATAGAATTGAATTTTTAATGCAAAAATATAATATAAAATTTGATTATAAAAAATCCACTTCTTTATTATCTATTTCAGATAAACAAAAAGTAGAATTATTAAAAAT
Organism: Mollicutes bacterium PWAP; assembly: GCA_019661745.1. GTDB lineage: Bacteria > Bacillota_I > Bacilli_A > Mycoplasmatales > Metamycoplasmataceae > JAIFTM01. Next base: position 4,562 of record JAIFTM010000008.1, read on the forward strand.
GTTATGAAGAAATAATAATATTTTAATATTTGATGAACCCACTTCTATATTAACACCCCCAGAAATTATAAACTTTCTTCAAATAGTTAAAGATTTACAAAAAGATGGCAAAACAATTCTAATAATTACACATAAATTAGATGAAATTAAAGAAATATCACAAAGAGTTTCAATATTGCGTAAAGGAACCCATATATCAACATTAAATACCAATGATGTTTCTAAAAAAAAACTTGCGGAATTAATGGTGGGTGACTCTATTGATTTAAATCTTTCTTCTATTAATAGAAATAATAATTATAAAAAAAACATGGTTTCTGTTAATGATATTAATTTTAAAACCAAAAGCGAATCTACAACTTTAAAAAATATTAATTTTAATATTAAAAAAGGTGAAATTTTAGGTATTGCAGCCATTGATGGAAATGGTCAATCAGAATTAATTAAAATTCTTGGAGGCACTAAAAATCAAGATAGTGGTAGCATAATTATTAAAAATATAAATATTTCTAATTGGACAGTTTCGGAAAGATATAATAAAAAAAGAAATCAAGATGAAATTTTTACAGAATTTTATTTTGATACTAAAAACCTCCTAAATGTTCCTAAAAGATTTTGAGAGGCAACCCAAATTAAATTTTTCTATAATGGAATAATTTCAAAAAAAGAAGTTTTCAATAAAAATGTTGAGGGATTATTATATGTTGATAATATAATGGAAAATTCGCTATTAAATTTTGATTATAAAAAAAACCCCAAGCAATTTACAAACATTAAAAGTAATTTAATTAATTCTAAAAATATTGAAGTTTATAAATGAAATATTAAAGAAGGTGTAGTTTATTTAAAATATAAAAATGTTATTCCTGGTTTTCAAATTATTGGCAAACACTTAAAAATAAAATTAGAAAAACATTTTTTCAATAATAATTTTATTTCAAATTATAAAGGTTTAGAA
>JAIFTM010000009.1 GCA_019661745.1 Mollicutes bacterium PWAP
CTATTATTACTTATATTTTATTTAAATTAAATAAAGAAAAAATTGATACAGCTGATAAATGATTTTTAACTAAAACTATATTATCAGTTTCAGAATATTTTTTAGTTTCGTTGATTACAATTTCTAGTATTTTGGAAGCAAGTCATAAAACTCACTCTAATAGATATGTTTGAAAATATACTGCAATAGAACAAGACAATTTTAATACAGAAAAACCAAAACATTAAATAAATCTATGCAATATCTCTTTTCAAAAATTTAATAAAGAAAATATATAGAACTCATTTATAACCTGCATAATTAAGTATCATATCTTAATTTTATAACTTATTTAAATGACTATCATATATATAGTCAAACTTACTATAAAAATTATATAAGTAATTAAGAGTGAAAGATAATTAATAGTAAAAAATAAAGAGTATTAATAAATTAAGTATAAAATAATTGGAAGAAAAAATCATAAACAAAACACCCTGAACTTCTAAAAATCAAAAGGAATTATCTTCCTTTTGATTTGTTTTTTTTTGGATTAATAATGTTTGGTTTTTCTTCTATTTCGATAAGAGAATTTTTTGAAAAATCAGGAGACTGATTTCTTTGTAAATCAATGTTTTCCATTTTTTTATAAAGTTCTTTAAGATTAGAATTTTTTACTCTAAATGTAGTTCCGTGATTACGAGAGGAAAAAGAAGTTCCATTTTTCTTTAGCTTTGGGTGCAATCTTAAATCGATAGTAATTATATGATTTTTAATGTTAGAAATAATATTTTGAGTAGTTGTCCCTCCGTTTAGATATTTGGCTTTTTCATATAAAAAATAGATTTCTCCATCTCTTTTTTCTTTTTTAAAATAAACTAAAAAAACAGACTGAACTTTCGTATTAAATTTATTAACGAGATTTTCAACGGGATATTCTATCAATATTTCTCCGGATACATGTTGTATGATGATTTTTTGATTTATTTCATCAGCATTAATAAAAAGTCCGGCAGAATTTGGTTTGGTATTAAGTGTGTAATACAACCCCATTCTTCCATTTTTGTTTTTAGAACCATACTTTTCTATTGCATCTAATTGTTTCATTTTTCAAACTTTATTATCAAAATTAAATAAAGAAAGTAATTGTGAATTTGATTTGTCAATATTAATTGTTTTTAATTCTATATCGCCCAGATCAGGCGCAGAAATATTATTTTCATCTATACCTAAAAGGTTTTCCAAAGTATTTCCTGCTCCTCCATTTTTATTTCTTGGAAACAAACTTTTGATTCAACCTTTATGTTTAATTTCAATAAGATCCTTAATTATTTCTTCTAATGTATATATATTTTTCATATTAATATTAAACTACTTTTATTTTAATAAATCTTCATTTAATTTTTTCTTTGCAAACTCAAAGTATTCTTTTGATAATTCAATGCCCAAATAATTTCTTTGATTTTTTATCGACGCCTCACCAGATACACCTGTCCCCATAAAAGGGTCAAAAATAACATCTTCTTTATTTGTAAAGTTTTTTAGTATTTTATTAATGAGTTCTTCTGGAAAAACAGCTGAATGTCCTTTTAATTTTGATCTTCCTCTTTTTATGTCTCAAACATTACTCAAAGTTCCCCGTTCAAAAGAAGCATTTTTAAATTGACGCAAAATACTATCTTGTTTGTTTTTGGTTAACACCAATATAATTTCATATTGACTATTCATAACTCCGTTAGCTATCGCGGGTTGTCCATGCATTTTGTTTCATATGATAATCTCTTTTATGTAATCGCTGAATTCACCAATTATCTTAAATAATGCTCTTTTGTTCCCTGTTATAAATTGAACATTGTAAAAAACGTATTTTTCGGTTATTCTCAATAACTCTTTTAATGTTTTTTTTGTGAAATTAAAATATTCCTCCATTGTTAGGTTGTCATCAAAATTTGAATATTTAGTAGATATTTCTCTCACTATTTGACGAGAAACATATTTGCCTCCCCTAACTCTTAAATTCATATTATATGGTGGAGATGTAATAGTATGATCAACGCTGTTTTCTTCCATTATTTTCATCTCTTTTAATGAATTTTTGTTTTTAAGTATTATTTTTGGCATTATTTTTTTATCCTTTCATTATTTTAATTCTAAAGCTTCTCTTAAAATTTTATCTGCTATATCACTAACGAAAGTATTATAAATTTTAGATAATTTAGTTAACCTTGAAATTGTTTATTCTTTTAAATCTAAAGACTTTTGTTTTTTAAGATATTTACTAAGTTTTTTAATATTTAATCTTGTTAAAACGATTTCTTCTGTCTTAGAATTATCAATAGAATTAACTTTTTTGGTTTTTTTCTATTCTTATTCTATTTTTTTATTTACTTTTGCAACGGAATCAAATCCACCTAAATCAAATTTATTTTTATTAATTTGAACGCTTTATTCCAAATTCTTTATATTTTTCTTTTGCTTTTGTAAAAGTAATTTTTTCTAATTTTGATTCTAACCCAATAATTTTAATTTTTTCATAATCCTTGTTAATGTATGAAGGCGACCATCGTTCTCCATTAAAATAAGACACTAACCTTGTTCCATCTTTTTGTTCTTGAGACATTTCTTTTAATCTCATCCCGGAAAACAAATCCCCAAAACAAAAATAACTATACTTATCTCCGCAGTCATATACTAGTTCTTCTTGAGAAATTAGAGTAATATCTGCAGTTATGTTTATAATTTTTTTCTTAAAAGAGGGATTTAGATATTTTACTAAATATACTTCTATTATTGTAAACACCTCATTGGTTTGTTTATTTATGAGTTTTCGAGAGACTAAGCATTTGTAATCATCATTATTTATATTATTTAGTATTGGTATAATGGAATTAATTGTTATTGGCAAAGTAGTATTTAAAACTCCTTTTTCATGCAAAATGGCTCTTAGTAATTCATCGGGCTTATCTACTTTGGATAAGGATTTTAAAATTTGATTGATCCATTCATTTGAAGGGCATATCAAATTTGTATTTTTATTATTGTTATTATTTGGAAATTTCTTTCAAAAAAAATTTTTTATTTTTGAAAAAGACGCATGATTAATATCTTTTTTATCTTTAGAAACCAAAAATGTAGGAAATGAGTTTTCTGGGTTTTTTGAATATAATGGTGAAGCCATGAAAATAATATCATTAATATCGTAAGCTTGGATTTTGGATTTTGAGAAATTTTTTTCCATTCAAACTAAAAATTTTTGATCCCATTCATTTTTTTTAGAATCAAAAATTTTAAAATAATCATTAAACACTTTAGCAACTTCATTTGCAAAATATGTTTTTCCTTCTTTAGTCAACTTATCAGCAGTATTATTTAACCTATTAAAAAATTCTTCTCGTATATTTTTTGTAATATTTACTTCAAAATCAAAATTCTTTGATAGAACCAAAAGTTGTTTTTTTAGGTTTTTCAAGAAATTTTGAGAAGCATACTCGTTTTTTAATATTTTTTTAATACGATCTGGACAAGGATATATTATATTAGTATCCAAAAGTATTAAAAACTTTTTAACGGAGACTTCATATTGAATTCTTTGAAATGGTAAAGTAGAAGATGACATATATTATTAATTATACATACAAAATACTCAATGAAAATCAACAATAAATAAATATAAAAAA
>JAIFTM010000010.1 GCA_019661745.1 Mollicutes bacterium PWAP
ATTTTCTATTCTATAATATGTAAATATGAAAGAAAAATATAAAAATTTAGCAATTATAGGCAGTGATGAAACTGGAGTTGGAGATTACTTAACGCCACTAGTTGCATCGTCTGTATTTGTTCCCAAACAAAATGCAGAATATTTTGAAAAAATTGGAATTACAGACAGCAAAAAAATTAATGATAAAAAAATATTGGAATTATTAGAAAAAATTAAAGGAAAATTTATTAGCTCAACAGAGTTTTTTACTCAAAAACAATATAATTTTTTATCAAAAAAATACAATTCAAATGAACTTAAAAGTTTATTACACTTTAAAGCAATCAATTATTTAGAAAAACTTGATTTAAATATTGATTTAATAATAATTGATAAATTTTCAACAATGAAAAGTGTAACAAAATATTACAAACGTCTTTTGGAAAATAAAGAAATTAAACCCATAAAAAATAAAGTTTTATGAGTGGAAAATGGTGAAATGGAAAATGTTTCTGTTGCATTAGCTAGTTTTATTGCAAGAAAAAAATTTCTTTCTTTGATGGAAGAACAAAATAAAAAATATGGAATAAAATTTCCATTAGGCACTAATAAAATTGTTGAATCTTTTTCAAAAGAATTTGTAAAAAAACATGGAAAAAAAGAATTATATAATGTTAGTAAATATAATTTTAAAACAACAAATAAAATAATGGAGGAATTAAATGATTAATATAGTTTTGTATCAACCTGAAATAGCACCTAACACTGGGAACATTATTAGAACTTGTCACGCTACAGAATCAAAATTACATATAATTTTGCCAGCATCTTTTGATTTACATCCTAAATGATTTAAAAGAAGTGGGGCAGGAAAATGACTTAGTGATATACCGCATGAAATTCATAAAAATATTGAAGAATTTAATAAACTATATTTAAATGAAAATATTTATTATGCTTCAAGATATGGAAAGCAATATCATACTACTCCAAATTATAAAATTAATATAAATGAAGACATTTTTATTATGTTTGGCAGAGAAAGCACCGGTTTACCACATTCACTTTTAAAAGATAAAATAGAAAAAGTGATTAGAATACCTATGGTAGAAGAAGCAAGAAGTTTAAATCTTGCAACAACAGTAATGTTATTAATTTATGAAGTTCATAGACAAAATAATTTTAATGGTCTTTCAAAATTTGAAGTTCAAAAAGGAAAAGATTTTTTAGATACAAAATAAATTAGTATTAAATTAGAGTTATATATATTTTTAAATCCTAATTAAATTTTTATCAAAACAATAATATTAGAGTGTAACAATTAAAATTATTTATTAAAAAAAGATTTTCATTATGATTAATATATTAATTAAACCTTTATACTATACATATGAAATATAAAAATATAAAATTAAAAGAAAATCTTCTTAAAGCAATTGAAGAAGTTGGTTATATTGAAATGACTGAAATACAAGAAAAAGCTATTCCTTTAGCACTAGAAGGAAAAAGTATTATTGGCCAAAGTCAAACAGGAACTGGTAAAACAGCTTCATTTGCTATACCTATAATAAATAATACTGAAAGTGATTTAAAATATACACAACATATTATTTTAACACCAACAAGAGAACTTGCAGAGCAAGTTTATAAAGAATTCTACAAACTTACAAAAGGACAAGGTATTAAAGTAGTTTCAATCATTGGTGGAGTTCCTTATGATAAACAAGAAAGAAGAGTTAGAGATGGTGCTCAAATTGTTGTTGCAACTCCTGGTCGTCTTTTCGATTTCCTAAGTAAAGGAAAAATTGATGGTCAAAAAATTAAATCATTTACATTAGATGAAGTTGATCAATTACTGGCAGTTGGTTTCCAAAGAGATATTATTAAAATTAATGATTTGTTAGCTAAGAAAAAACAAACATTTTTCTATTCAGCTACTTTTAGTAAAAAAGTTGAAGAAATATCGAAAAAAATTAATCCTAATGATGCTATAAAAATTGAAATTTCTAAAGGTTTAAGTACAGTTGATAGCGTTAAACAAGAATTTATTATTGTTAAAAAACACAATAAATTTGAAATGTTGAAATTATGATTAAAAGTTCATCAGCCTAAAGGGTCAATTATTTTTGCAAGAACAAAAGGTGATGTTAATAGAATAGTAGAACAATTGAAAATTGAAAAATTTAAAGTTGAAGGTATTCAAGGTGATATGGTTCAAAAAGATCGTTCTAGAGTAATGGATATGTTTAGAAAAGGAATTTATAATGTTTTAGTTGGTACAGACGTATTGGCTAGAGGTATTGATATTTCTTCTTTAGATTATATTTATAACTATGATCTTCCTGAAGATATTGAAAACTACACACATAGAATTGGTCGTGTAGGAAGAAATGGTAAAACAGGTATTTCTTTATCATTTGTATTGCCTTCGCAAATTGGTTATATGAGAACAATTAAAAAAATGACTAATAGTGAAGTTGAAGAAGTACATCTTCCTTCACAAGAGGTATTAGATAAAGTTCTTGTAGATAGAAGATATGAATTCTTAAATGAACTATTAGGAAGAACAAATAAACATAATTTAGAAAGTTTTGTTTCTGAAGCTTACAGTAAAGAAGATATTTCTAAAATGCTTTCTACAGTATTGAGAATGAATATTAAAGCCCTTAAGTTAGATGAAGTTAATAAAAAAGATCCTAACGAAGGAAAAAGAAATAACAATCGTGGTGGTTATAATAGAAATAACAATCGTGGTGGTTATAATAGAAATAGTAATAGCGGTGGTTACAATAAAAATAATGGTGAAAAAAGGAAAAGAAAATATTAATTTTCTTTTTTTTAAAAATTTTTATTAGTTTAAAAATAAAAAGATAAAAAAAGTTAAATAATTATTTAACTAATAAAGAACCATGTGTATGATTTTTAGGTGGTTCAATTCCTATGTAATCTAATATTGTATCAGTAATGTTAGATAAAACCCCATCTTTAAGCTTAACTTTTTTATCTGTGCATATCAAAAATACATCATTTGTAGTATGTTTTGTAGAAGGATTTCCATTTATATCTTCTGTTACTTCAACATTTCCATGATCTGCAGTAATAAAAATTGTCCCTTCAACTTTATCGACAGCTTTTTTTAATCTACCTATTTGTGAATCTAAAATTTCTACAGCTTTAATTGCTGCTTTTAAATTTCCTGTGTGTCCAACCATATCAGGATTAGCAAAGTTCATAATAACAACATCAAAATTGTTTAATTCTGGGATTAAAGCATCAACAATTTCTATCGCACTCATTTTAGGTACATTTGCAAAATTGTCAACTTTAACAGAAGGGATTAAAATTCTTTTTGAATTGGAAAATTCAACATCAACTCCTCCATCCATAAAAAATGTAACATGAGCATATTTTTGTGTTTCAGAAATTCTAAGTTGTTTAAGCCCTTTATCAGAAATTATTTTTCCTAATGGGTTTTTAATTTTTTGTGAATCAAAAGCAAAATCAGCATTAATTCCTTCATAAGGCATCATAATTGTCAATTGAGTATTTTGAATTTGATTTTTAGGTTTGTAATCAGAAAGATTGCTATCAATAAATAAATGTGCTAGTTGTCTTGCTCTATCTGGGCGGAAATTAAAGAAAATAACAGAATCTCCTTCTTTATAAAAATTAGTTTTTTTATCAGAATTAATTGCAATATCAATAAACTCATCATTATTATCTTCAACAGTATATTGTTTTTCAATAAATGAGTAAATGTCATCAAATTTTTTCGCACATCTACCTTGAATTGCTTCATAAGCTAATTCTGTTTTATCATAATTAGTATCTCTATCCATTCCGTATAATCTACCACCAATAGAACCAAGTTTGTACCCATATTTATCTAACAAAGGTATTAAAATATCTAATGAAGGTTTAACACTTCTAGGGGAAACATCTCTACCATCAGTAAAAGCATGAACTGTAACTTTTTTAACATTATTGTCATTTAATGTTTCTATAATTTCAAATAAGTGTTTTTCTAATGAATGAACTCCTCCTGGCGAAAGTAAACCAACAACCTGAACTGTTCCTTTATTTTTTTTAGCAAAGTCAATAGACTTTAAAAAAGCGGGATTTTTTCTAAATTTTCCTGAATCAATATTTTTTTGAATAAGAGAAAGCCCTGTATAAACAATTTCTCCAGCACCAATATTTAAATGTCCAACTTCTGAATTTCCAATTTGCCCCTCAGGAAGGCCAACGCTACTTCCAGATGCTCCCAAAACAGAATTGGGATAATTTTGTAATAGATTATCTATAACGGGTGTTTTAGCTTGGGCAAATGCATTTCCTTGTTTTTCTTTTCTAAGTCCAAGTCCATCAATAACTGTAAGCACTATGGGTTTTTTATTCATAATAATTCTCCTTTTTAATATATGTTATGTAATTCAATTATATTTAAAGAAATAAAAAAACCAACTATATTTAGTTGATTGAGAGATTATTATAAATATAAGGATTTTCACGTATCGGTTTCAAATTACCGTCTCTCATTCTTATTATATAACTTTTTTATTATTTTTATTAAATTAAAAAATTAAGACATGCTTCTTTTAAGTTGACTTTTAAGTTCTTTATTGTTATTTCTATCTTTTTTTGAAGGAAAAAAATAAACAATAATACTAATAAAAATAATGCCTACTCCTGCAAAAGTATTTAAATCACTTAAATTAAAAGTTCCTTCATCTCTTCAAGGGGTATATAAAATATCTCTTACATAACCAATGGTTGCAACATCAGAACTATTTCCAACTGTTCCAGCCAAAATAAATGAAATACCAATTATGTATCCTATTTTTTTAGTAAAAATAATAGAAGTAATTAAAATTAAAATTATAAAAAAACTTATTGTTAAATTTGCTTCTTTTGAAATTTTTACATTAATTGCATCTAAAAATGTTGTTGAATAATGGGCCAAAGCCCTAAAACCAAATAATTTATTTTCATGAATAGAACTTGAGGGGATAGATTTTAAAGGTTTTAGTTCGCTGTCTAATCAATGACCATTTTTATAAAAATTAATATTGCCATGATTTTTAGCTTCAGCAAAAACATAAGTTTTTAAACTAATGTCAATAACTAATAAAAAAATCAATATCCCTAATGCCACCATTAAATTTCTTAGATAATTAATTGATTTTAAATATTTTACAAAATTGTTTTCTTTATTATTATTTTTATTCATAAACTAATTATAAATTATTTATAAATGACTTAAATAGAACAATTTCTTTATTATTTTCTAATGAAATAAGTTTATTAGAAAAACTAATATCATATTCTTTATACATTATTCTTCTCAAATCTAAAACATGATTATTTGCATAAGCAAACATTCTTCTAATTTGATGATATTTACCTTCTTTTATTTTAATAATTATTTTTTTATTGTTATCCGTTAAATTTATTAATGAAGACAAAACTTTATCTTTGTTTTTTAAAATAATTCCATTTTCTAGTTCACTTTTAAATTTTTTTTCAAAAGAAAATTTTAAATCAACTTCATAAGTTTTATAAAAAGATTTATCTTTGTTTCATTTGTTAATTAAATCTAATTTATTTGTAAAAATTAATAATCCTGAAGATTGTTTATCTAATCTGCCAATAGGAAGGAAAGTCTCTCTCATTCCTTTTGGTAGGAATTTCCTAATGTCTTTGTTTTTATGAGTTGTAACCTCGACTCCTTTAGGTTTATCCATAAAAAATAAAGAATCTTCAGAAGTAACAAACATGTCTCTATAAATAACAGATGTATTATCTGTTTCTTCTCCTTTTTTAGTAAAAACTTCTTTTTTTGTCAATTCACTATTTTTGTAAATAAAATCTCTTAATTTCATAAATAAATTATA
>JAIFTM010000011.1 GCA_019661745.1 Mollicutes bacterium PWAP
ATATTTATATTATAATTTATATTATTAAAATAAACTAAAAATATCCATTTGATTAGAATCTGGGAGATTATTTAAAACATTAGTTTCTTTTAATTTTTTAATATGAGTTTTTGATAATTTTGTTCTAGAAGAAAGATCTTCAATAGAAATAAATGGACCATTTTTCCTTGCTTCAATAACAGAAATTGCAGCGGATTCTCCAAGTCCATCAATGGCATCAAAGGGAGCAGTTAAAGTATTTTTTTCATGATTAATAATTCAATTTGTAGAATCTGATTTATAAATATCAACATTATTGAATTTAATCCCTCTAGCTTTTGCTTCTAAAATAATTTCTAATGGAGAAATTAATCCAATTTCTTTATTAGAAGAGCGATCTTCTCCTCTAGAATTTTTACGTTTATTAATATCATCTATTCTTTGATTAATTTTATCTTTAGAAGAAAGAAAAGTATCTAAATCTGAATAGTCACTACGAGAAGAAAGATAAGTAGAATAAAATGCTAAAGGTTTATAAACTTTGAATCATGAAACCATGAAAGCCATCATTACATATGCTGTGGCATGAGCTTTAGGAAACATATATTTAATTTTTTTAAGAGATTCAATATATCAAATTTCAACGCCCGAATCAATAAGTAATTTTTCATCATCGGAAGTTAAACCTTTTCCTTTTCTAACATTTTCCATAATTGTAAAAGATTTTTTAGAATCCACTCCTTTAGATATTAAATCAATCATGATATCATCGCGACAAGAAACAACTGTAGAAAGATCAGCTAATTTTAATTTAATTATTTCTTCTGCATTTCCAGTTCAAACATCAGTACCATGAGAAAGTCCAGATAGAGAAATTAAATCTCCAAAACTTTTTGCATTGACGTTTGAAAGCATACGCCTTACAAAACTTGTACCAAATTCAGGAATACCTAAAACTCCAGTTTTTTCACCTCTAATATCTTCAGGTTTAATTCCTAAGGCTTCAGTGCTTGAAAATAAAGAAATAACTTTTTTATCAGAAAAATTTACAACTTCTTCAACATTTAATCCAGTTAATTTTTCAAGATTTTTTATAGCTGTTGGATCATCATGCCCAAGTAAATCTAATTTTAAAACATTATCGTGAATGGCGTGAAAGTCCAAGTGAGTAGTTTTTCAATCAGATTTATTGTTATCTGCAGGATAGTTTATTGGAGAGAAAAATTCAACATCTTTATCTTCAGGTATAACAATAATTCCGCCGGGGTGTTGACCTGTTGTGCGTTTTGTTCCTTCAACTTTTGTAACAAGATATTCTCTAAAAGCATTTGAAAATATTTTTTCAGTCATTTCTTCATAGTTTTTAACATATCCATAAGCAGTTTTAGAAGCAACAGTAGAAATTGTGCCTGCTCTAAAAGCATTTTTATCACCAAAGATTTTTCTTACTTCTTTATGGATAGTAGATTGATATATACCAGAGAAGTTTAAATCAATATCAGGAACTTTATCGGCTTCAAATCCTAAAAATGTTTCAAAAGGAATATTTTGACCTTCTTTAGACATTATATTTCCACATTTATCACAATTTTTATTTTCTAAGTCATAACCACTATTCAATAAAGAATTTTCATAAAAATGAACATTTTTACAATTAGTACATAAGTGGTGCGGAGGCAGAGGATTAACTTTAGTAATTTCACTAAAAGTAGCAACTAAAGATGAACCTACAGAACCTCTAGAACCAACTAAATAACCATCTTCAAGTGATTTTTTAACTAGAATAGAACTAATCCAATAAATAATACTAAAGCCATATTGAACAATTGGTTTTAATTCTCTTTCAATACGCTTTTCAACAATAATAGGTAAATTTTTACCATACATTTTTTTTGCATTTGTATAAATTAATTTAGTAAGTTTTTCATTTTCATCACCAAAAGTAGGTGTATATAATTTATCGCGAATTATTTTTATATTTTTATTAATTTGAGATGAAATTTCATGAGTATTATTAATTACAATGTCTTCTACTAAATCAGTGTTTTCTAATCATGAAAATGATTTTAACATTTCGTCTGTAGTAAACACTATTTGTGTAGGAAAACTTTTTTTCGGAAATCTTCGATCAAACAATTTGTGTAATCTACCACCAATTCCTTTAGCATGAATATAAATTTCATGAATAACTTTTTGAGATTTATCAAAATAACGAGCATCACTAATTGCAACTACTAATTTATTTATCTTGTTTGCTTCTTCAATAACAAACTTAATAATTTCTTTAATATTTTTTTCAGATATATTTCCTCTATCAATCAAATACTTAAAATTTTCAAAAGGTAAAATTTCAATATAATCAAATAATTTAATTGCTTTTTTGATATTTTCTCTTGAAGAATAAAACATTAAATTATGTAAATAACCATTTATTCCGCCACTACCTAAAAGAATATTTTTTGTTTCACCCAAATCTTCTAAAAATAATTTAGGTCCACCATAAAATTGATCTGTACTCGAAGAAGAAATAAATTTAAATAATTCTTTAAGACCATCTTGATTTTTAGCCAACATAGTGACTTCATGATGAAATGATTTTGAAATAAGAGAAGGATTATTAATTTTAAATAAATCATTAGTATTATGGATTCCTTTTTGAAGAAATTGATTAATTTGTTTTAATCAAATTTGAGCCAAAACTTCTGCATCATAATCGGCACGGTGAGCAATTTCATTGTCATAATTAACACCATAAATTTTAGAAACTGTTTGAAGATTAAAACGTCTTTTTTCTTCATTTAAAAATCTGGAAGTAATAAGTGAATCTATAGATTGATTATTTAACTTTCCAAGATTGTATTTATCAAATTTTTCTTCAAGAAATGTTATATCAAATTTTGCATTGTGGGCAACTAAAGTGTAATTTTTTATGTAATCCTTAAGTTTAATGATTCCTTCTTTTTCAGACATTGAATTAAAAACCATTTCATTTGTTATTCCAGTTAATTTTGTGGTGAATTCAGAAATATTTTTTGTTGGTTTCATAAAAAATTGTTCTGTATCAATTATTTTTCCTTTTTTAACAACGGTTGCTCCAAATTCTATTATTTCTCCAGCAATCGGAGAAAGTTCTGTTGTCTCTAAATCAAAAACAACATATGTTTCTTCAAAAAGAGTTTTACCATTCGGGTTACGTAACATTCTAGAGTTTTTATGAACAACATTAAAACTAGAACCATAAATAGGTTTAACATTACTTTCTTTAGAGGCATAATAAAAATCAGGAAAAGATTGAATTGAAGAATTATCAACAATTGCTATTGCTTGATGTCCCATTTGAGATGCATTTTTTATTATAGAATGGGCGTTTTCAATTCCGTCCATAGTATTCATTTTGGTTCTCATTGAAAGTTCTATTCTTTTTTTGCCTAATCTATTATCCGAAATGTTGATAAACATATCCCTATTTTTTTCAAATTTTTTTACTATTAAGGTATCCACTTTAGAATAAGAATCAAAAGCAAATAATCCGCTTACTTTAAGAGTATCTCCATTTTTGAAATTTTGAATTTTGTTTTTATTTGAATCATCGGCAAATATTTTGATTATTATTGCTTCTTTTTTATCAGTAAGTTTAATTGTATAAATTGTTCTTCCTGTTCTGGTATTAATGTGTTTTATCTCAAAAATAATACCAATTGTAGATATATTTTTTTCTCCACTTGTAGATATTTTTGAAATAGGAATATGGGAATATTTATTGTGGTTTTTTACTTCACCTTTAAAAACTTCATTTTTATTATTTTGATTATTTAAATATTCATTAGTTTGTTTTTGTAAGTCTTGTTTGCTTTCATTAATTATTTCTTCGCCATTTAAATAAACAAAGTCTAATTCAACATCAATAAAGCCAAATTTAAATAATATATCTGTTAATCTTTGTTTTGAATTTTCAAATAATTTAAAATAATCATTTTGAGAATTTTGAACAGTTACTTTTTTATCTTTAATTTTAAAAGATGATGAATGAATTGCCAATCTTAATGTTTCATTACCTAAAAGTTTTGAAGAAATCATTTCAAGATATTTTTTAATAATATATTTTTTAAATATAGGTTTTGAAATAGAAAAAATAACTTTTGAATTAAATCTAAAATTTGAATTAACGGCATTTAAAAATTCAATAAGTTCATCAACTTGTATAGTTGTGTCATTAAACATAAAAATTTCATATATTCCATCTTTGTTTTTTTTGACATCATTAATTAATAAATTTTTCGTTAATTCATTTGGAAAATATTTTATTTTTTTAAAAAAAATTTTCGTTAAAAGTAATTTTTTATCCATTAGTTTATTCCTCCATTTATTAAATAAATTATTGCGGTAGAAAACATTATTAAAGAAAGGGAATCTATTCTATCTAAAATTCCCCCATGGCCAGGAATTAAATTTGAAAAATCTTTAACTTCAAGAGTTCTTTTAATTGCGCTAAAACTTAAATCTCCTATAGGCGAAATAGAACAAAGAATTATCCCCACAATAATTGAAGTTATTATTTCTGGATCGAAATCATTTCAAACACCAATAAAATAACCTAATAAAATTGTAAAAGTAGCACTAAATAAAAATCCAAAAAGAAATCCAGCTCATGTTTTTTTTGGAGAAAGTTTGGGGGCTAATTTAGCTCCTTTAAATAATTTTTTACCAAAAAGTTTTCCACCAAAATAAGCCATGGTGTCTGCTAAAATAGCTATGCCCGCGAAAAAGAAAACAAAATAATAAGTATGAATGTTTAATACTCATGTAAATTTCACAAAAGTAGCTACAACATAAATGGAAAAAAATAGAATTAATATCTTTTTAAAAATTTTATCTTTGTAAAAATTAGGATCACACATTACAATAATAATTGATGATAGCAAAACAACAAATCCTTTTCAATCTAGATTATTGGAAATAAATTCTGTCAATGGAACGCTTTGAGAACCATTTTGAATAGAAGATAAAAAATAATCTCAATCTAAGGACATAAATGGAAATAATGTTAAACTTGCAAATATGGAAATATAAATATTAATTTTCATTGATTTAAAAACTTCAAAAAGGCCATAAGCACCTGTAATAGTGAAAATACAAAAACCAATACTCCTACCGGGAACTTTTAATAAACCAGTAAAAAAAATTGTAGGAATAAAAATAACTAAAATTACAAATGCAGCAATTAATCTAGTTTTTAAGTCGCTTGATTTTTTATTTTCTTTATTTTCATAATTTACACTTTTTTTATCTTTTAAAATATAAATATTTTCTTTTTCATTTGAAACTAACATATTAAAATAATTATAAAGAGTAATTTGCAATAATTTTATAAAATAAAAATTCTTTCAATTAAAAGAATTAAAAAATTGTTTTTTGTTTTTTAATAGAAAAAATGAAATTATAAATATTAACTGTATTTTTCAATATTAAAATAATTTTTAAAATTTATAAAAAGTAATTTTTATTTATTTTATTTTGTTTTTTGTAATTAATTTCGATTTCTTTTGTCTCATAATTAGGATTTCCAATGCTTTTTTTAATAGCTTTTATTGATTCTTTGAAAACTGTTTTTTTTGTTTTATCATCAGTATCAATAATTATATATCTCATGTTATAAGTTAATAATATTTTTTCAAATAAATTGTTATATCTATCAATAATTTTTTTGAAATATTTTTCTTTTTTTGGAAAATCATGAATCTCATTTGAACGACCTCTATTTATTATTCTTTGACGAAAGTTTTTTCACCCAACTTTTAAGAAAATATATAGTTTAGGTACACCACTTTCAATAAATAATTTATTTATTTCTTTTCTTAATAAATTTTCAAAAAATCTTAAGTGTTCTTTATCGTTTTTTATTACTGGTTCTGAAAAAATTAAATCTTCTAAAATGCTTCTATCATGAATTTTCAATTGCTTAGTTGTTTCATTCTTTTTGTATCTTTCAATTCTATTCATTAAGAAAAAAATTTGTGTAGTTAAAGGAGTAACTAAATTTTCGCTATAAAGTTTATCTAAAGAAAGATTAGTTAAAGGATCATCTCAATCTAATTCATCAATAAATTCTGCTTCAAAAAATTCTGCAATGTTTTTGCCCAAACTACTTTTACCTGAAGCTATCATTCCACCTATTACAATTGAATTGTTACTTTTCATTTTAGGTTTAGTGTAAGAATCAAAAAACTTTTTAGATGATTGATGTACTTCATTTATTTTCATTGAAGAAGTGTTAATAACTTCATAATTAATATTATATCTTTGAAGAATTTTAATAATA
>JAIFTM010000012.1 GCA_019661745.1 Mollicutes bacterium PWAP
ATTCTTCTTTTTTAGATTCTTCTTTTTTAGATTCTTCTTTTTTAGATTCTTCTTTTTTAGATTCTTCTTTTTTAGATTCTTCTTTTTTAGATTCTTCTTTTTTAGATTCTTCTAATTTTTTAGAAGCAATTTTTTCTGCAGCTCTTTTTTCTACATCAGAAATTTCTTTGTTATCTGCTTTTTGATCAGTAACTTCTTTTGATTTAGGTTGAATTGTAGGCTCGTCATCAGGGAAAATATTAATTACACCTTCAGAAACATAAACAATTGCTTTTTTAACAGCATTTGTAAATCCTTCAAATTTTCCTAATTTTTTTGCTTTTTTATCATAGTTTTGTATATTGACTCTACTTACAGCAACTCCAAAAATAGCTTCAACAGCTTTACAAACTTCAACTTTATTTGTTCTTTTATCAACAACAAATGTATAAATTCCTTGATCCATTTGTGAATATGTTTTTTCAGTTAGTAGAGGATATTTGATTACTTCATTTACATTCATTATTTAACCAGTCTTTCCAAATATTTAACATCTTCATTTGACATTACAATAACATCAGCTAACAAGATATCTTCAACTCCTAATGAAGTTACTTTAACTGTTTTAACAGCTCAAATATTTTTTGTTGATTTAAAAACCACTTCATCATTTGTAACAATAAGTAATCTTCTTTTTTCGCCAAGAAATTCTTTTATTTTAACAGAAGCTTTTTTAGTAGATATTTCATCTAATTTGAAATCAGTAATTTTAACAGCATCTTTTTTTGTAGTCAAAGCACTAGCGATAGCAAGTTTTCTAACTTTTTTATTTACTTTTAAATTATAGTTTCTATTAGTTTGGGGCCCAAAAGCTCTACCTCCACCAACTCATATTGGCGATCTATTTGAACCAGCTCTAGCACGACCTGTCCCTTTTTGTCTTCAGGGTTTAGCTCCACCACCTCTGGCTTCGCCTCTAGATTTAACTGAGTGAGTACCTTGTCTTTTAGAAGATCTATCTGACATAACTACATCAAACATAGCTTGATTATTAACTTCAATAGCAAATAATTCTTTAGGTAAATTTTGATCTGCCATTAGTTATCTCCTTTAGTTTCAGCTTTAGATTTAGCTTCTTCTCTTTTTGTTTCTTCTTTTTTATTAGCTTCAGTAGTGGCAGCTTCTTTTTCAGAATTAATTTTAGCTTTTTTAGCAGATTTAGCTTCAATAATAATTGTTTCCATTTCAGAAATTGTCATATCAGTATTAACTTCAGCATTAAAATGTTTTGCTTCTTCTAATAACTCATTTTTTTTGTTAGTTTCTTCAACATCAACTAATTTAACAGATTCTCTTGAAGGAAGAGCCTTGACTGCAGCTCTAACAACAACAAATCCTTTTTTGGGACCTGGAACAGAACCTTTAACTACTATTAAATTATTTTTAACATCAACTGTTACGACCAATAAATTTTGAGTTGTAGAAGATTTCGCTCCCATATGTCCAGGCATAGTCATGCCTTTAACAACTTTATTACCAGCAATGTCTCCTAGAGATCCCGTTAACCTAACTGGTTTAGAACCTCCTCCTCCACCATGTGATTTGGGACCGATTTTTTGATTATGTCTTTTAATAGCACCGGCAAAACCTTTACCCTTGCTTGTTCCAATAACATCAACTAATTCTCCACTTGTGAAAATAGATGCATCGATTTTTTGACCAATTGTAAAACCTTCCATGTGTCTAATCTCTTTTATGAATCTTTTGGCATCAGTTCCAGATTTTTTAAAATGACCTAAAGCAGGTTTGTTAGCATTTTTATAATCAAAAGCTGCTAATTGTACGGCATTATAACCGTGTGTTTCTTTTGTGAATACGGCAGAAACAAAGTTTGGTTGAATTTCAATTACAGTAACAGGCATTGCCTTGCCATGTTCTTCAAAAATTGTTGTCATTCCAACTTTACGTCCTAGAATTCCTTTCATAATTTTTCCTTCCATTGGCTCTTTTTGAGCATAGTTCGCAACTATATAAATTTTTTAGTTTGCTATTTTTCTTTAATGTTTACTTCAACACCCGCTGATATTGTCATTCTTTTTAGACTTTCAGCAAGTTTTGAATCAACATCTGTTAAAACAATAAGTCTTTGGTGTGTTTTAATTTCAAATTGTTCTCTTGACTTTTTATTAACGTGTGTAGATCTAAGTACGGTGAACAATTCTCTTTTAGTAGGTAGAGGAACTGGTCCACTAACTTTAGTATTGTTTTGTTTTGCTAACGCTACAATTTTTTTAGATGTATCGTCAACTAATTTAGCTTCATAAGCTTTAATTTTTATAGATAGTTTACTCATGGTTGTCTCCTTTCGTTCTTTTTAGAACAGACTCAAAAATAATTATCCTTTACGCCTAAACAACTACTTTGGGCGTATCGGTAACTTATTTCATCAATGTCATAGTTGCTTTTTAATTATATATAACTTTAAAAAATGTAAATAAAAATTTATTAATAAAGTCCAAAAAAATTTGGACTTTATTAAGTTATTTTGTTTGATTTTTTTTTCAATAATAGATCATTATTAGAGAAATTGTAGTTAGTAAAAAAAATCCAGAAATAACAGAAATAGAAATAAAACAATTAAAAAAAGAAAAGATATTTTCATACTTAGATATATTGTTAGAAAAAACATTTTTATAAAATTGTATTTTGTCTTGAATATCTATAACAGAGCTATGTAAATTGTACAAAAATCAAGCACCATAAACAACGTTAAAAATAATTGTTATAAAAACAAACATTATATTGAAAGTTTTAGTTTTTCTTCATCTATCATATATTCAAATTGTATAAGCTAGTGATAGTATAGTAATAACTAAATAAAAAATATTATTAGCAGAAAAATTACCCTCTTTTATGGAAATTTTACCAGAAGGAACAGTATAAATAACGCTATCTTTTGAATACAATATAATTGTAGAAATTTTCCCTAAAGCAATAATTAAAACAAATAAAAATAAAGATATTATTAATAAAATTTGAATTAAATTATTAAATTCAGGTTTTTCTTTAACATTAATTTTCCTTTGATTGCGATAATATTTTTTTAATTCTCTTTGAGACATTTGTTCTGACATAAATTTATTATATTATTAAATATAAAAAACAAAAAAGTAAAATAATAATTTTGTTAAAAAATGATAATATTAATAAAAAATATTTTATTTCTTTAATTTTTTATCAAGAATTTCGTCTTCTTTTGATTTTCTCATTCACCTAAACATTGCAATAGCATCAAGAAAAATATAAGACATTGTAATTACTACAATTCCTCATAATTGAGTTCCTCCAACAAAAGAATCTTTAGCACTAACTTCTCCAGATTCAAAAGAAACTCAAATAAAATAAATTAATCCAAAAATATTAGAAATTTGCCATGGCACAAAAGTAAATTTTCATTTAGCAAAATACATAGTAGAAATACCAGCAATAGCAAACCCAATGCTTATCAATAATAAAGATGCCATAGCTTTGTGTTTTGGAGTATCAAGCTTAGATGTTGATCCTCCCATTAAAACAATCAATAAAAGACCAAAAACAATTAAACCAATTATTAATGACGCCAAAGCTACTCAAAAACTTTGTGAAATAAATTTTTCTTCAGGTCTTTCAACATTGGTTCCTGTGTTTTTTTTATTTAAACTAATTGCTAATCCAATTGATGAGAACATCAGATATACAAAAACGTTTTGTATTGAAGAAAGAACCATAGCAGAGCTTTGAATAGATAAAATTAATCCAATACCAATTATTAAATTACATAAAACACTAAAGAAATAATCTTGTTTAAGTTGGCCAATACGATTATAAGCAGCAAAAATACTAATAGGAGTTCCAATTAATAGTAAAGTTTTAGCTGCTGCCCCAACTCCTTCTAAATGATTAACGCTTGGGAAACGAATAACATTATCTTTTCATGCAGAAAGGGATAAAATATTTTTATCGTAGCCAATGATGCCTTTTGTATTAACAAAATTCAAATCAAATACAGTAAAAAACATTATTAAAATAAATATAAATCCAAGAAAAATAGGAATAAAATATGTTCTCTTTTCATTTCTTGTAGTAGTTCTAAATCAAAGTTCTTGTCAATAATCTCTACCAAAATAAGAATTATTATTTTTGTTATTAATATTTTCTTTTTTGCTCACTTTTTACCTTTCAATTTATATATTTTAAATTGCTAAATTATTATAGTTTAATTAATAATAAAATATTGTAATTTTGAAAATTTAATTCAAAAAAGAACAAAAAAAACAAAAAAAGAACAATATTTAATTCTTTAATTATTTTTTTTATAATTATTTAAAATTTTTATAATTATTTTTTTAAAATTAGTTTCGTTTATAAATACAATTTTTTCAGAAGCATTTTCAATATTGAAATAAAATGAATTAATTTTGTTTTTATATTTTTCATCGATAATTAAAAAATCTGCTTTAGGCATATCATTTTGTATAGCAACTAAATCTTTAATTACTTTTTGATATTTAAATTTTTGTTTTTCATTTAAAGATTTTTCAAGAGAATTTCTAATAATCAATAATTCTAAAATACTATTAAATCAATAAACTCTTTTTGATTTCATAAAATTTTCTACAGTTGAATTTCTTGTAGAAACAATACCATCAACTAAAGCTTTATAAGGTATTTTTTTAATATCATCAGAAGTAATTGAACTTTCAATATCATAATATTTTGTGGGTATATTTTCAAAATATCCTTCTTCATAAAATGTTTTTTTCATTTTAGAAATAATTTCATTTTTAAAATTTTGGTCTTCTATTAAAAATATAATTTTATTTGTTTTATTTTTATTTTTATAAACTTGCACAATTTTCTTATCATAATAATTAGATCCAAATTTAATTAAAGTTAATTGTGGAAAAAATGTTAAATTAATACCTACTCCAATAC
>JAIFTM010000013.1 GCA_019661745.1 Mollicutes bacterium PWAP
AATATTTTAATTGGAATTTTTTATTTTTTAATTTCTTTAAGTTTAGCGCTTTTGCCTTTTCTACTTCTTAAGTAATATAGTTTAGCTCTTCTAATTTTATTTTCTCTTACTATTTCAATATGTGAAACAAGAGGAGAATCAAACATAAATGTTCTTTCTACACCAACACCATAAGAAATTTTTCTAACTGTAAAATTTCTAGAAGATCCTTCACCTTTAATAGATATAATAAGACCTTCAAATAATTGAATTCTTTCTTTTGAGCCTTCTTTAATTCTTACAAATACTTTGATATTCATACCAACTCTTAATAGAGGTATATCTGTTCTTTTAACTTTTTTTTCTACTGATTCTAATAATTTATTTCTCATTTTTTACTCCTTTAAGAAGATCGGGTCTTCTATTTTTAGTTCTTTTTAATGCATTTGATTTTCTTCATTGCTCTATAAGTTTGTGATTACCACTAAATAATACTTCTGGTACATTCATGCCTTTATAAACGCGAGGTCTTGTATATTGTGGGTAATCAAGCATATTTTTTTGAAAAGAATCATTAATGTATGAAATTTCTTTAATAACGTCCGGCAACAACCTAATAATACTGTCTGCAATAGCCATAGCAGGTATTTCTCCGCCTGTAAGAACGTAATCTCCAATAGATAATTCTTCATCAACAAGATTTCTAACACGATCATCAAATCCTTCATAATGACCACAAATTAATGTAATTTCTTTTTCTAAAGACATTTCTTTTGCTTTATATTGTGTAAATCTTGTGCCTTGTGGACTCATTAAATATTTTTTACCTTTAAGATTTTCAATTGCTCTATCGATAGGTTCAACTTTTAATAACATACCATGCCCACCACCATAAATAATATCATCAACTTTTTTATGCTTGTCATTAGTATAATTTCTAAAATCAATAATATTAATTTCAACTTTGTTAGAATTTATTGCTCTTTTTGTGATTGACTCGTTTAATATTGAATCAAAAAAACTTGGAAACAAAGTAACAAAATTAATTTTCATATTATTCTTTTGTTTTAGTGTTTTCAGTAGAAACTTCAGCAGCAACAACTTCTTCTGCGGCTTTAACTATTTTCATTTTAATAGGTAATTTAACTACTTCATTTGATTTTTTTGCAATTGAATTATATTTTGTGATTAGATTTTTAACTGTATTACTTTTAACGGCACCTTGTTTATCTCATTTAGAAACAAGTTCTAAATCAATTCTAATTTCTTTACTATGCGGATTATAATATCCTATTTCTTGAATAATTCTACCATCTCTTGGAGCTCTAGCATCAGCAGCAACAACTCTATAGAAAGCTTTGAATTTAGAACCCATTCTTTTTAATCTTAATTTAACCATTCTAATTCTCCTTTTTTAATTGTAAAGCACTTTTACTTTACATACTAATTAATTATATATATAAAATTATAAAATAAAAAACAATCTAAAAAGATTGCATACTTCTATAAACAGAAAGTGAAGAAGCGTAAATCGCAGTAATAATACTAATACCAAGAAAAATAAAGCTTATATATAAATAAATTTGATCAGTTTCAATTTTTTTAATTTCATAAACTCCGATTAATAAAGTCATAGAAATAACCATAATGAGAAAAGATAATAAAACAATTATAAAAATAAATAATCATTTTTTGAGATGAACAAATTTTTCTCTAAATACAATAATTAAAATAGAAGAAGCTAATAAAATAATTAATAAAGAATAGTTCAAAAACTCTATTCAAGAATTTAAAGAATCAAATTTTGCACTTAAAGATATTAAAATTCCTAATCCCAATATAAATGATAATATAATAATTGTTGAATAAATAATTGTATGTTTTTTGAAATACTTTGTTTTTTCATGATCAGTTACAACATTATAATGTTCGGTTACTTCTTCTTTGCTCTCTTTTGTAACAGAAATAGTTTCTTTACCTAAGTGGGCATCAGTATCTTTTGTAAAAAGATTTACATAGTTCGTTTCATTGCTTTTAGCAAACTCATCATCAAGTTCTTTTGTATCTATTTTAAAGTTGTCTTCTTCTAATTCTTCTAAATTAACTTCTTTAGCTTTTAAAGTAAGCACATCTTCTTCAAGAGATTCAACTTTTATTACATTTTTTTTATATTCATTTTTTGTAGCATTAATAACAAGTTCATCTGATTCTTCTGCTTCAACTAACATAACATCGTTAGTATTATTATTTTTATTATTTTCTTCTTTAGAATCTAAATTAGTTTTTTCAAATGTTAAAGGAAATTTCTCTTGCATTTCTTTTTTCTTATCAATAAATGAAGCTTTTGTTTTTTTAATTAATAAATTTCTAAAATCATTAAGTTCTTTAGGAAAATCTTTTAAAAATTTTTTCTTATCAATCGTTTCTGAATTTGATTCATTTTTATAAATTAATATTTCAATTCCATTTTTTTTGTTTAAATATTTTGGGTCATCAAGAGAAAGTTTGGATTGTCATTCTCTATACATCTTTACTAAAGCAGTAAGATACCTAAATTTGTATTCTTGTTCAATTTGTTTTTTCATATACTCTAATTATTATCTAAAAGTTGAAAATAAAAAAGAGAAAAACAAATAATTTTTATTTTTTTAATAATTTAAGTAAATAATATATTTACTATATATTAAAAATATGCTTTGCTATTTCATAATAATCACTTATCATAATAAGTTCAGCATTATTTTTAACATAATCAGTAACTTCATGTAGTAAATTTTTATTTGCTTTAGGGAAAAAGATTTTATTAATTCCAGCTTGAACAGAACCTAAAGTTTTTTCTTTCAATCCGCCAATTGGCATAACTTTTCCTCTTAAAGAAATTTCACCCGTCATAGCAATGTTGTTTGGTACAGGTTTATTTAATAACATTGATAAAACTGCTGTTGTGAATGTAACACCTGCGCTTGGGCCATCTTTAGGCGTGGAACCATCTGGAACATGAACTTGAACAATATTTTCATCAAAATCAAATTTAAAACCAAATTTTTTAGCATTACTTCTTAAATAAGCAACAGAAATTTGAAATGATTCTTGCATAACATCTTGTACTTGACCAGTTAATTTAAGTCCGCCGCCTTTTGCAGGGTAAGAAGTAACTTCAATAGGGAAGGTCCCGCCTCCGACTTCAGAATAATACATAGCATTAGTGACTCCAATAGAAGATTTTTTTGAATTAAGTTTTTCTTTATAAACTTGGTTATGTCCTAAAAATTCTTTGGCAATTTTTTTGCTAATTAATAAAGGTCCTTTTAACTTTTTATTAACTTTTTTAACAACAATTTTTCTAGCCAACTTATCGAATGCTCTAGTTAATCCACGAACTCCAGCTTCCATAGTGTATTTGTCTATAACATATTCAATAACTTTATCAGAAATTTTAAATTGACTTTTTGGTAATATATTTTTTTTGATAATTTTAGGAATTATATATTCTTTAGCAATTTTAACTTTTTCATCGAGAGTATATTGAGAAAGTTGTAGTACTTCAACTCTATCTAACAAAGGAGAAGGAATTCCTTGGTGATAATTTGCTGTAGCAATAAACATAACATTTGATAAATCATATTCTATTTCTAAGTAATTATCTTGAAATTTTTTATTTTGTTCCGGATCTAATACTTCAAGCATTGCTGAAGCAGGATCGCCTCTAAAATCACTAGCCATTTTGTCAATTTCATCAAGTAAAATAATAGGATTACTACTTTTGGCCTTGCTTAAAGCAGAAATAATTTTACCTGGCATTGCGCCAATATAAGTTTTTCTATGTCCTCTAATTTCGGATTCATCTTTAACACCACCTAAAGAAATTTTTATGAATTCTCTATCTGTGGCTTCTGCAATAGCTGAAACTAATGAAGTTTTACCAACTCCTGGAGGTCCTAAAAGAGTTAAAATAGGAGCAGAACTGTTATTTGTATGAATGCCAACAGCTAAATGTTCTATTATTCTTTCTTTAACTTTTTCTAATCCAAAGTGAGATTTATCAAGAACTTGCTGAGCTATAGCAAGATCTTTTTTTTCTTTTTTTACATCATTTCAAGGAAGTTTTAAAATTCATTCAATATAATTTCTAGTAATTCCGCTTTCTGGGCTCATAGTTGGAGTAGATTCATATTTTTTAATTTCTTTTTCAAGAACTTTTAATACTTTTTTAGGATATTTCTTTTTATTATTAAGTTCTTCTTTTCAATTGTCAATTTCATCATCTTTAGAAGAAATGTCACCAAGTTCTTCTTTAATAACTTTAAGTTTTTCTCTAAGCATAAACTCATTTTGTTGTTTTTCAAGATTATTTCTAATTTTATTATCAACTTTTTTATTTGTGACAGAAAATTTAATTTTTTTACTCATTTCCAAAATTAAACGATCTAATCTTTTTGATAAAGAATTTTCACTTAAAATTTCAGCTTTAATTTGATATGAGAATGGTAAATTATGAGCTAAAAGATTAGTAATTTCTTCTGCGTCAATTTTATGAGATAGTTTTTCAATTATATTGGGTTGTAAGACTTCATTGCCAACAGAATATTTAACTATTAAATCACTTAAATTTTTAATATATTCTGATTCTAAGTTATCATCTTTTATTTGAATTGTTCTTTGTGCAGTAACATCTACAAAAAAAGAATCATTTTCTTTCGATAATTTATTTATTTTAACTCTTTTAATACCTGTAACAATTATGTTTTTTTGCTTTGAAGTTTCATTTTCTATAGCAAATTCAACAAGAGTTGCAATTTCATATAAATCTTCTTTTGAATCTAAATTTTCTTTCATAGCATTTTTTTGTGTAGCTAAAACTAACATCATTGAAGAATTTAATTCAGAAAAATCTAAAGCATTAAGACTTTCTTTTCTTCCAACTGTTAATTTAGATTGTTTTTTGGGGAATACAACAATTCCTCTTGTGGCCAATAATGGATATTTCATGTTTTCTCCTTTATAAAATTATTTATTATTATTATTATTATATACTAATTAGCAAACTCATTGTTAGATTGCCAATTAGTATTAAAAAATTATAATTTTCTTTTTTTACCATTTTCTTCAAAAGTTGGATCTTTGTTTATTTTTATTGATTTTTTTTTGAAAAAATCAAGATCTTCTTTTGAATAATCAAAAATAGGAAGTACAGCAATAGGACCTATAGACTCAATAAAAGTAATAATAGAATCATAATAAACATTTGTAAGATTATCAATCATTGATTCAACACCTTTTTTCATAATTTTTCCTTTAAATTGGAAATCATCAGTGATTGTCCATTCTTTAAATTGTCCAAAAGAAATAGCTTTATCATTTCTAATTATAAATTGTGGTCTACCAATAATATTTGACAAAGAAGATAAATGTTCTTGAGCAAGGGGAGTAAAAAACATGTTACTTTTAATTTTATTATTCGTTTTAATTTTATATTTTTTGTTAAATAATTTATTTTCAAATTTTATTTTTTCAATTTTAGAAACAATGCCAAAACTGTTTTTATATTTATTACTAGTACTTATATTTACATCAATTGCTAACCCTTTAACATCATTATATTTTACACCTGTATGAATTAAATTAATAGAGTCTTCATATGAACCGAAACGAATCAATTCTTTTCAATAACCGCCGCCTTTATTATTAAATATATAAACTAGATCATAATAATGAAATTCAATAGAATATTGTTGCATTTCAGATTGATAATTTTTATTAAAAATATATAAATTATAATTAGGGCTTACTCTAACATAATCAATTGAAGCTTTTCTATGCGATAAAGCATTTTTCATAGAAAAATCAAAACTCTTTTTTAAATTAGGAATCATATCTGCTTTGAATTTTTTCAAAGAAAAAGGAGTTGTAGTTGTAAGGATATTATTTCAATCATTTGAATTCATTCTTACTAAAATTTGATCATTTAAAAATTGAACAAAGTTTTTTCTTTTAAAAAAAATAATTATCAATGGAACTATAAAGAAAAAAAATATTATTGAGAAATATATAAAAGTTTTGTTATAACCTAATTTAAATTTTTTAGGAACATTTTTATAATTAATTTTAGATAGTTTTTCAAAATGTTGCTTAGAAACTTTTTCTCTAATATCTTTTTTTAATTTTTCTCCATTTTTGCCAATATTAAACTCATATACTTTTCTCATTAAATAAATTATATAAAAGTTAAAC
>JAIFTM010000014.1 GCA_019661745.1 Mollicutes bacterium PWAP
ACTTCATTTGTAATTCTACCAAAGGTAGGTGCGCAATCTATTAATAAGTAATCAAAGGATTGTGAAGCAATTGTTTTAATGTTATTAATAATCTTGTTAATATTTTGTGAAGCTATTGTTCCATTAGCAATTTCTACCTCCAACATCGAAAGGGAGAAGTCAGAACTAATAACCCCAATTTTATTTTCAAAAACTCATTTAATAGATTCTTCAATTTTAGAATTTTTTCTAAATAAATCCGAAAGATTATTTTTTTCATCATCGCCATTTCTTCCAAAACGAGAAAGAACAGAACTTTGTGGGTCTGTGTCAAGTATTAAAACTTTTTTATTATTTGAAGCAAGCGCCCCCGCTACATTTGTTGTAAGTGTTGTTTTTAAAACACCACCTTTATTATTTAAAAATGCTATTGTTTTCATTAAATAACCCTACCTTTAACTATTTTAAAATTTCATAATTTCTTCCTGAATTCAAAATTTAACATTGAAGTTAAGGGATTGGAAAAAATGTTTTTGATTTTTTCTCCATAAACCACTTGTGTAAAGTTATTAGAATTCATTTCTAATAAATTCTTTGAATTTTTTAAATTTTCGATTCCATTATCATTGCGATATGCCCAAACAGAATTGTGACTAATATATGGTGTTTTATCATGATCTGTGGTTTCATGTTTGTCATAAGAAACCAAATAAATTTGTGAAGCATCTAAATTTGAAAAGTTATGTTTTAAAATATTGGTTTTTATACTTTCAGGTAAAAAATTTAAAACACTATTTTGATTTAAAACAAAAGGTGATTTTAAGCTTAATAAATTTTCTTTATTTTCCTTGTTTTCAACTTCTTTAAACATTAATAATTTTTGTTTTATTTTTAACAATTCTGAATAATAAGAAACAAAATATTTTCCTGTTTCTTGCAATTCAAATTTTATATGAAAACTATCATTGGGGTTGAAATTGTAATTGTTATAATGGTTAAAATTAATGCTTTTTTGGATTCAAGTAGGACTAAGTAATTTTTCAATATTTATTTCTTGAAATTGTTCTAATTCATCTTCATAAAATGATTCTGAATAATTATTTAATTCAATCTCCTTAAACTTAAAAAATAAATCCTTTAAATATTCATCAACACTTTTGTTTAATTGCGAAGCTTCATTATATAAAGATCTGGAATCCTTTTCAAATTCATTATTTAAGTTGGACCCACAACCCACAACAGCTACCATTGGAGTAAAGGCAACAAAAAAACTCCCCAAACTTAATAATAATTTATTTCTTTTTTTCATAATGTACTCCTAATTAATTAACAAAATTATAACAAAGAACTTAACAAGATTATTGTTTATTGTATTTACACTACACTTTATATGACATATGACTACACTTTATATGACATATGACTACACTTTATATGACATATGACTACACTTTATATGACATATAAGGGTGTTTTCATTTTAAAGTATATCTATGATATACTTTAAAATAAGAAATCAATTTATTATTACTTATTATTACTTATTATTAAATTTTATTAGAAAGACACGCTAGTCCTTCGTCTCTGTATGAGACTTATGACGTTCCTTGAACTAGCTGTCAGCTTTCCCCTGACTATTCCCAAAACTTATTGTTTTATTATTCGAATATAAATAATACATCATATATTTTAAAATATTATTTGATATATAATTATTTTATGAAAAATCAAAATGAAACTATATCAAAATCAAAAACAACAGCATTGATGACTCCATCAAAATTATTAAATAGTTTAGAACAATTTGCAATGATGACAATATTAAAAAAAATTGGTACAAAAAATTGAGATTACCAAAAGAATGAAATAATAAAAGACAATAACAACGATATAAAAATAAATATAACTTGATCAGAAATTTCTAAATTTTCAGAAAAATCAAAAGAAATTTCAACACTTGACTCCACAAAAAAAAGAAGATTATTAGAAAATATTTCTAGTTTTAGTTATAGATTAGAATTTAAAGATTCAACAAAGTTCATACCTGTTTTTAAAGAATTAGAATGAAAAAATGGAACAGGCGAGATACATGCAATATTCAATGATAAATTCACAAATCACTTAATTGAAGTAAAAAAAGATTTAGTTATTTTTGATTTGCCTTCTGTTAAAAAATTCAAATCAAAATATACTTTTAGATTGTATGAATTTTTAAAAGCAAAACATAATGGTCAATACCTTAATTATAAAATGTCAATACAAGAATTTAGGGAAATCACACATAATCTAAATAAAAATCCTCGATTCGCATCATTAAGAACATCTGCATTAGAACCAGCAATAAAAGAATTACAAAATTCGGACTTCCCTGTTAAATATGAATTCATTAAAAATGGAAGAAATTATTCTCATATTCATTTTACTTTGAATGGAGAAATTTTAGAAGTTAGGGTTAAAGAAAATCAAAGAGCAGTCATTCCATTTAATAAACAAACCACAACTGAAGAGATAAACATCCTATTAGAAAAATTTGAAGATGCCAATAACATTGAAGACAAAAACAATGAATAAATTCTTTATAACAATAATCCTTGTTAGCTTCTTGTTATAATTTTAATAATTCATTAGGATAACATTATGAAAAAACAAATGAAGAAATTAAAAAATTAAAAGAAGATGAACTATTTTTTACATCTCGAGGCAATGCATTCAAAATTTTAGAAAAAAAATCTATTTTTCTAAGTGATAGTGGTGATGATGATGAAAAA
>JAIFTM010000015.1 GCA_019661745.1 Mollicutes bacterium PWAP
AAATAAATATTTAAAATAAATAAAACATATCTTTATTTTATAATAAAAAATATGAATAATAAAAAACAAAATTCTAAAGCTGTTGCAGTTGATTCTAATAATGGAAAAACAATTTATGTTATTCCTACTGAAAAAAATGGTCAAGGATGAATAACTGCGCTAATTACTTTTATTTTTATTGTTGGTGTTGGACTAGTTTTATTTGCATTTACTTTGCCAGGTTGGTCAACCCCAAAAGAAAATGAAATTTATTGAGAAAAATCAAATGCTGTTTGAATAGGAGTTTCTATTAAACAACATTCACATGGATTTTTTAATCATACAGAATCCATATTAATGCAAATAGGTGTTGCTTTTTCTTTTATTGGTTATGGAACTTTATTAACATTTATTTTTATAAAAATTAAATGGTTAAATTCACAAGCTATGGCATATACAATGCCCTTAACATTGGTTTTTGGTATGCTTTATTTATTTATGCCTTTTATCCCTATTTACGGAACTGCAATTATTTCTTTTTCTATGGTTTTTACAGGTTTTTTATTCAATTTTTGAGCAACTAAAATTAATGAAAAAAAAGCTAAAGATGTTTATTCAAAAAACATAAATATTAAAAAGAAAAATGGAGTTTATGGAGAATAACAATATTTTAAAATTTAATTAATGTTTTTTATTTACTATTTATAATAGAAATATGTTAAAAGTTAAAAATTTATTTTTTAAATATTCTGGGTCTGATTATTATGCAGTAGAAAATCTTTCTTTTGAAATTAAAAAAGGTGAACATGTTGCTATTTTAGGTCATAACGGAAGTGGTAAAAGTACTTTAAGTAAAATCATTGTCGGACTATTGAGGAATGAAAAAGGTTCTATATCAATAGATGATATTAAAATGAATAGAGCTAATACTAATTTAATAAGGAGAAAAATAGGAACAGTATTTCAAAATCCTGAAAATCAATTTGTTGGTTCTACTGTAAAGGATGATATTGCATTTGGTTTAGAAAATTTTTTAATACCAAGAGAAATAATTATCAAAAAAATAGATTTTTACTTAAAATTATTAAATATTAGTAACAAAAAAGATAGTGAACCTCATACTTTAAGTGCCGGAGAAAAACAAAAAGTTGCTATAGCATCTACTTTAGCTTTAGAACAAGATATTATTATTTTCGATGAAGCAACTTCAATGCTTGATCCTAAAAGTAAAAATGAAGTTTTAGGAATAATTGAAAAAATCAAAAAAAATCAAAAAAAAACAATTATAAGTATTACTCATGACATGGAAGAAGCAAAAAAAGCCGATCGTTTAATTGTTCTTTCTCATGGAAAAATAATTGCTGATGGAATTCCTTATGACGTTCTTTCTAACAAAGAAGTTGTAAAAGAAGCAAAAATTGATACTCCCTTTATTTATAAAATAAGTGAAAAATTGGGAATGAAACCTACTTTTGATGAAAAAAAACTATTGGAGAAATTATGAAAATAGAAGTCAAAGATATTTATTTTACTTTTGATAAAAATTTATTAACTGAATCCAAAGCCCTCCAAAGCATTTCTACTTCTTTTGAAAAAAAGGAATTAGTTTCAATTATTGGAGAAAGCAGTTCAGGAAAAACTGTTTTTATTGAACACTTAAATGCACTAAGAAAACCTCAAAAAGGTTTTTTAAATATTGATGGAACAATTGTTAAAAAGTTCAAAAAATTAAAAAGAATTAATGAAATTCGTACAAAGGTAGGAGTTGTTTTTCAGTTTGCTGAGTACCAATTATTTAAAAGTAAAATTATTGATGATGTAATGTTTGGTCCTTTAAGTATGAAAGTTGGCAAAATTGAATCTCGTAAAAGAGCTGAAAAATATTTAAATCTTGTTGGTATTGAAAAATATTTTTATCAAAAGAGTCCTTTTGAACTTTCTGGTGGACAAAAAAGAAGAGTTGCTATTGCCGGCATTTTGGCAATGGAGCCTAAATTTTTAATTTTTGATGAACCTACTGGCGGTTTAGATCCTGAAGGCGAAAAAGAAATGTATAAGTTATTTAAAAAATTAATTTCTTTAGGAAAAAATGTTATAGTAGTTACTTCTAATATGGATCATGCTCTCGAACATTCTACAAGATCTTTAGTTTTAAAAAAAGGTAAAATTATTTATGATGGAGATACAAAAAAATTATTTTATGAAAAAAATTTATTTGAAATGGGTTTAATTAAACCAAAAATAATTAATTTTTTAGAAAAAACTAATATAAAAACAAAAGAATATCCAACAAACATCGATGAGTTGGTAAAAATTTTAAAGAAAGGATAAAATGAGTTCAGGTGGTTACATAAATAAAAAAACAATATTACATAAATTTAATTCTATAGTAAAAATTTTAGCTCTTATTGTTTTCATTTGTGTATCTTTTATAGGGGATAATATTTTTATTCAACTTATAATACTTTTGCCTGTAGCATTTTTTTATATTTTATCTAAACCATCTTTCAAAAGTTTTTTATCTTTATTAATAACTATTTTATTAATTGGAATTATAGTTTTTGTATTACAAATATATTTCACAGATTCCTCTACAATAAAAGATCCTGTAAATTTTTATTTTAAATGATGAAAATTCAATTTCAGTGACAAAGCAATCTCTCTCACTTTAATTGTTATTATTAGAATAACTATTGTAATGTTTGTTTCTTCTATTTTAATTAGAACAACTAAATCTATTGATTTAACTAGAGGTATTGAAACATTATTGATGCCTTTTAAATTAATTGGTATTCCCTCGAGAATATTGGCGCGTATTATTTCACTTGTATTTAGATTTATGCCAAACTTAAGTGAAGAAGCAAAAAGAATTATGAAAAGCCAAGCATCTAGAGGTGTTAGTTTTAAAGGTGGAAATATTATCAAAAAAAGTAAAGCTACATTAACATTAATAGTACCTTTATTTATTTCTGCTTTCAATAAAGCTGAAGATTTATCTAATGCCATGACTGTTAGAGGCTATAATCCATATAAAAAAACCCCCAAATATAGAAGATTAAAATTAAAATGATTTGATATATTGGCATTTCTATTTTTTGTATCTTTAATTGTTTTTGTTATTTTAAATAGAACTGAAATTATTCCTAATTGAATTTATTTATTAAATAATTGATAATTTTATTATTTTAATTAAATTTCTATTTTTTAATTTAAAATATATATAGATGAAAAAAGTTATTGATAAAATAAATATTGAAAGTATAAAAAATGATTTAAATAAAGATATTAAACCTTTGATTTATAAAAGAAGTAAAGAAGCTTTTGATAAAATAACCGATAAAGAAAAAAGATTATTTAAACCATTTTATATGTTTTTATTTTGATTTTTCTTTTCTTTATTAGCGATAATTACTTTTTTTATTATTTTAGGTTTTTGAGAAAAAATGCCTTTTATAAAAAAAAGAAAAGAAGTTAGAAAAAAACTTGTTTTAATTATTAATGGTGAAGAATTATTTTCTAAAGCTACAGAAAGTTATGATCTAATTTCTATTAAAAATTATTTAAAAGATTCTAGTAGTGAGGATATTTATTTAAATAGAAGAAAAGGTATTCCTAAAGATGCAACCGTTATTGATTCTTCTCCTATTGTCAAATTAAAATTACTTGATGAACATGATTCTGTTTTGAGAATGGGTCGTATGAGATGAGTCAGAAATTATGGCAGACAAACTAAAGTTTATTATGCCAACACTGCTTATATGATTATCTCAACTAAAAACATAAGCAAAATCAATAATTTTTCTTTAAATTATAAAAATAAATTTAGGAAAGGGTTTTTGTTGGAAAATAATAAATTCAATAAAAATTTTCAACTCAAAACTTCAGAAAAAAATAAAATAAATACTGCCATGACTTTTACACCATTAGTTATGGAACAATATAATGATATTAATTCTTTGGCTAATGAATTTCATTGAAATTATGTAGCGAAAAAAAATGAAATAAAAATTATTTGAAAACCTAAATGGTGACAAGATTGCTATGCTTCAGGATTAAAAGTTAATTTTAAAAACTCTGAAAATATTTCTCAATCTATTTTTAATGAAATTGTTTCAAATATTTTAGATTTATCTATTATTTCTTATATCGCAATGCTTCCCTTATTAGATTAATATTC
>JAIFTM010000016.1 GCA_019661745.1 Mollicutes bacterium PWAP
AATGAATATATAGGAATTTAATAGCTAATAAGGGTTATTTTTTATCATTTAAATATTAAAATTTTAATATTTAATAAAATCAAGAGATATTTTTTCTAAAAAGAAAGAAAAATATTTTTCAATATTTTCAATATTTTCATAATAAATTTTAATTTTAGAATTTTCAATATCACGGGGTATTTCTAAAATAGTTTTAGTAAAATTTTTAATATCACTTTCATTATATAAAGATACATACAATGTTTTAATTCTAATATTTTTAAAAAGTGAAAGTGTTTTATTTTTATCTTGATCGCCAAATGAAAAACCAAAAAAAAATAATTCAACTTCTTCACTGTTAAATTTTTTAATTTTTTCTTCAAAATAAGTTAAATCATGTTTATTATTAAAGATATCATAATGCATAAACTGTTGTAAATTATCTGAACCACCAATTTCTTTTCTTTCACTTATAAAAAAAGTTTTTCCAACATTTCTGACATCTCTATTACTCCCAAATAAAACAAAAAAATCTTTAAAATCACCACCTAAGTAATTTCAATTTAAATTTTTTTCTTCAACATTATAATGAGGAAAAAATAATTTTTCACGACATATTGTTTTTAATAAATATGTGGTAAAATTAAAATTAATTATCAAATCTTTATCTTTGAGATTAAAACTTGATAGTTTATTATTAAAAACTACTTGTTTTGCATTTAATTGGGTTTGTTTAATTCAAGCGACTATACTATTAATTAATTCTCAATACTTGATTTCATTTTTAAAAACCAAATCAAGTATTTCTTTATATTTATTTTCGTTATATTTATAGACAATCGCATTTTCATATTTTCATTCACTTACATAATCGTTTGTTTTTTCAATCAATCCTTTTTTAAGTAGAATTTTTACTTTTTCATTTATTTTTTCATCACTGAAAAAATTATCAAAATGGTTTGCCAATTCATTTTCTAAGTCACTTCATTTTTTTTCATTGATTGGAAAGAGGTTTTGTATTGTATTAAATAAATTTTTATATTTCTTGTTTTTTTCTAAGAAATTGTAATAATCAGAATATTTAGTTTTTAATCTATTGTTCAAATCGTATCCATTACCTAAAATTATAATTTTTTTCATATCTAAATTATTTAATATTTTTGATTAATTGTTCATTTAAATTAATTAATTCTATATTTTGCTTTTCTAATTCTGTTATTCTTTTAATCAACTCATATTTATGCCTTGTTCCATATTCCAAAACGTCTTCTTGTGCTATGCCGTATAAATACATATCATGTTCGTTTGATAATCTTGAATAAGCAATGGTGCTTTCTATCTTTTTATGACCAACTAACATCTGAACTTTATGAATATCAATTCCTTTTTTAATTAATCTGGTTATAAATGTAGCCCTTAAATCATGAGCTGACATATTAAAACCTCATCTTTGTATTCTGTGCTTTAGTGCATTAGTATTTAGTTTTATATTTTGAAGCTTATCGATTGGAACTTTTGGCAACAATCTTTCGTTATTACTCTTCTTTGGTTTTATATTAACAAGATTATTGTTATTGCTTTGTGAAACAATTAATACATAATTCTCAACTTCGCCTAAACGAATACCTGTTCTAAATAATAAATTGAACAATTCAAGGTTTGCTCCCGTTAAATCTTTTTGTATTTTATTAATCTCTTTTTGAGAAACATATCTACTTTTTTGTTTTGTTTTCATATCAATATTTTAGCACAATGTACCTATAATACCCAAAATAGGTACATAAAATTTTATAAATAAAAAAACATAAAAAGTGAATTAATATTACTTACTTTTTATGTTTTTTTATTAAATTCTCTTGCGTAAAAAATATAATTAAACTTCGGAAACTATTCAAAAATTTTATAATTAACAATATAGAAACATTTCTTTCTATATTGATCATGTGCATCTTGATCTTTAAATAAAAGATCGAAATTATTTTTATTTAAAAGACCTTCATTAACTAATTCATCTAAAATCCCAAAGAATTCATTATCATTGAGATCAGCGTGATTAGCAGCTAAAATTGTTCTAATTCAAAAAAAGTTTTTGAACTTTCCAAATTCTGGATTATTAATAGATTGTGTAAGAGAACTAGAATCAGTAAATCTTTCACCCAATTTAGTCTTTTGAGCAAAAATATTAATGATTTCAGACTTTAAAGATTCATATTTATTCATATTTTTTATAATTCCTTTCCTTAAAGAGTTGTTATTTAATTCTCTTTAATTATACAAGTTTTATAACTCCATTGTTTTTTATAAAGGTCAAAATAAACCATTTTAGGTCTTTTACAACCTTTTTGTTAATGTTAATGGAACTTTACTTCTGTTGAAGCTTGCATACTATAATTTATATTATTCTCTGAAATCTTAAAATTTTCTTGATTACTTAAAGTCACAAACCATTACTCTAATATTGAATTATGTAATCTTTGTTTTCAATAATTTAATAAATAAAATATATTGAACCAATTTATAAGCCCTCATAATTAAGCATAATATCTTAATCAACTTAAAAAAACTCTTATTTAGCTTTATTCCGACACAACAGGTAAAAAATAAAGAGTATTAATAAATTGAGTACAAAATAATTAGAATAAAAAGATATTACTATATATCAAAGATATATATAAGGACTATATAATTTTTTGTCCTTATATTATTTTTGCAATATTTTTTAATACTTCCAACTCTCGTCCCTATGTATCTGCATACGGATTCACTAAGCCTATGTGGTTAAAATTATAGAATGGAAACATTACCTTAAAACAGGCAAACATATTATGGTGGATCAAAGGAGACTGAAAAAAAATCACATATGGTAGGCATTCAATCCCCACAAAAGAAAAAACTCTTAAAGGGTAAACTCTTGGTTAATTAATTGAAATATGTTTTTCTCTACCACTATATATATAGTGGAGAACTGAAGTTTTTCCATTATTCTTTTGTTATTTATAAATTTAAAATATTTTATTTTTATAGTA
>JAIFTM010000017.1 GCA_019661745.1 Mollicutes bacterium PWAP
GAATAATAATTTGGATATAAAAAATTATTGGCTTATTTCTAAATTTCATAAAAAGTCTTTAATAATATTTTTTATGAAATACAAAGCCTTAATTTAAATAAAATGATTAAATTAAAAATTTTAAAATATTAATTTTTGTTTATTTCATTAGCGAATTCTTCAAATAAAGTATAAACAAAATATAAAGCCGTATCTTTTGATTCTGTATTTTTCCCATCAATAACTTTAACTTCAATCTTTTTATCTCCTACTTTTGAAGATAATTCAATTAAAAAATTATTTATTGACTTTGTATTCCAAGAAGTGCTTTCTTTTGAAATAAAAAGTTCTTTTTTAAAAGAATTGCTTGATATTTTTATTTCAGATTTATTTAACTTTTCTATTTCAATAGTAACATTCATTATTTTTTTCCTTTCAAAATATTTGTTCTACTTGTTATTGCATTAAACCCACCTTCTAAATAATCAGCTGCGTCAGAATAATTATTTTTTTCAATAATGGTACCTTTTCTATACTTGTTTTCAGAATATAAATTACAAATTACAACATTTTCAACTTCAGTTAACAATCCAATATTGGCATTATGGGTTACAATAATTTTTTGACCCATAAATTCATTAATTATTGGTCTCAATTCATTATAAATTGTTTTATTATCCAAGTGATCTTCTGGTTGATCTAAAAATAAATTATCATGAGAAGATTTATCTAATTTATATTTAATTCCAATAATAGATTTTTGTCCTGCTGAAAGACTTTCATAATCTTGGCCATTTATAACAAGTTTAATTTCACTTTTTTTTACAATCATTTTAGCTATTTTTTTATAAAAATTATTTTGATTTGCATCTTTAACTGTGTTATCTATGTTAGTTAAAACTCATGAATATAAATCTGATGATCCGCCCCTTTTGGAAGCGTGAACACAAGTTTTAACTAGACTATATATAAAATCATAATCATTTTGAATTTTGTAATCAACTTTAAAGTTTATCATATCATCATAATTAGAATAATTTTTAAATATTAAGGTTTTTTCTTCATTAAATAAATTGTAAAGTTGATTATTTCCTTTTTTAATTTTTTTAGCTAAATCACTCATATGTTTTAAAGAATTTTCTTTAAAATTATTTTCAATGTCTTTTTTCTTTTCTTCATCTTCTTTTGATTCACTAATTTTGGTAATTTTTTTATCAAAAATTTGTTTAAATAATTTTCTATAATAGTTTTGTTTATCTAATTCTTTTATTGCTTTGTTGGTAATTGCAATTATTTTTAAACTAGAATTTATTATGTTTTTTTGTTCTTTTGAAAAATCTTGAAAATCTTTTTCAGATAATAAATTGTCGTCAGAACTAATAATACGACCATAAGTGTTAAATGTCTTTTCAGCAATACTTTTTAATTCCTTTAAAGAATTAATTTTTGAGATATTTTTATCAATTAAATTTCTAAAATCAATATTAATATTATAAAAATCTTCTTTATTGTGTTTTTTTTCACTTAATTTCATAATATTTTCTCAATTAATTTTAGAAGAATATAAAGTGGCGAAGTTAGAAAGGATCTCTCTAAAGTCTTTAATATTTTTGAAAAGAGATTTTATTTCATCATTTTTATTTACAAATTCATTAGCATAAACATTTTTTTTACTTTCAACTTTTTTTTCATCATCTAAAGATTTTTTAATAATATCATTTTGAGAAACTAAATAATTCATTTTGAGAAATTCTAATTCCATATTTTTTTTGCTGATATTTAACAAATTTTGAACTCCTATTATTTCTCCTTGAAAAGTTTCTACACTAACAAATTTTAAATCATGTGATTCAAAGGCATCAATAACACTTTTAGAAATTTTTCTTTCATTTATCAATGAAATAAGATCAAAAAGCGTACTTTTACCTCCGCCTTTTGGCCCTATAAAAATATTTGTTCCTTTGGATAACTCAACCCTCATTGTCTCAC
The DNA here is from genome assembly GCA_019661745.1 of Mollicutes bacterium PWAP. GTDB lineage: Bacteria > Bacillota_I > Bacilli_A > Mycoplasmatales > Metamycoplasmataceae > JAIFTM01. The sequence continues at coordinate 1,969 of JAIFTM010000017.1, forward strand.
CATCAATCAATGAGTTTTTGTTTAGTTTCTTAAAGTTAATATATTTAATCATTTTTATACTTCCTTTTTTTATATTCTGTTTCTGTTAATACATAATCCAAATTTTTGGATAAAGCCTTTTTCAATTCTTTATAATTATTTTCTTTAATATTAACATCTGTAATTAAATTACGATTTTGAGGATATTTATTTCAAGAATGGGTATCACTAAAAGCAACAATACTCTTCTTAATAATATTTTTTGATACTTTTTTAAAATTGTGATGATTTCTATTTGTAATTTCATAAGCAATTGACTCAATTTCTTCTAAATCCTCAGGTGCTAAAAAATCACTTTTTCCCACATGTGGTATTAAAAAATATTCATAATAACTAAAAATAGATTTTATTTCTGAAAGTTGAATCATACTTCTATTTAAAAGTTTACTTAAATCTTGAATTTTTTCAATATTTTTTTGTTTATCATCAAAAACAATAATTACATTTCCTTTAATTCCTTTTTTTCTGAAAACATCAATTTCAATTGCTGGTAATATATTGATATCGCCCGTTTTAGCTAAGTTTTTTATCTCTAAATAAAATTTATAATTAAAATAATTGTGATCACTAAAAGCGCCGATTTTAATTTCATTATTTAATAACATTAAAAGAGATTCTTTATTAGAAATTCATTTAATTTTATCGCCGTTTTGAGAAGAATGTAGAGAGTGAAGGTGTAAGTCTATCTTCATAATTATC
>JAIFTM010000018.1 GCA_019661745.1 Mollicutes bacterium PWAP
GTTTTATTAATTATGTTTTCTAAAAACATCCCACTATTTTTATTTATCACATTTATAACATTGTTTTTTTATTAAAAAGTGATTAAAAAAACCATTATTTAGGTTTTTTTAAGACTTAAACTCTTTATGTATTTCATCTCTTGCAATTGCTATTTCTTTTGAAGAATAAGGTAGAATACTTACAATAACTAATGGTTTTCTTCTACGTATTTTATAGATTAAATCTTGAATTCTTTGAGTCAACAACTCTTTTATATTGGAATTAGTTCAATTATTATTTTTATTTATTGTGTAAAGGATTGTTCTATGAGAAAGACTTTGCAATTTGTGAATTGTATCTTTATCTTCTTTGATATATATAAGCCCACGAGAAACAACTCTAACATTAATTAATTTACTTTTTTCTTTATCGATTTGAGCAACTACATTTACAAAACCATTTTCTCTAAGATCTTTACGTTTTGAAATAACTTGACTCGTAGCTTTAGAAGTAACTTCGCCATCTATATAAATAGGTCCATGATCAATTTTTTCATCTGTTCTAGAAAGAATTCCTTTTTCTAATTTTCAAACAAACCCATTACCTTCAAGTTGTCAGTTTTTTGGGTTTAATCCTGATTTAATTCCTTGAATAATATGTGCAGCGCCTTGCCTATAAGAACCATGGGATGGAATAAAATATGTAGGTTTCAGTTTTTCAAACATTAATTTTAATTCTTCTTGATAGGCATGGCCAGAAGTATGAAAGTGTCCATCAATTCTATGTTCGAGAACTTTTGTTCCTCTTTTATAAATTCTATTAACTAATTGTTCAATTCTTAATCTATTACCAGGGATAGGAGAAGCAGAAAAAAGAACAGTATCTTTATTTGTTAAAGTAATTTGTTGATGGTTGCCAGAAGCCATTCTGTTTAAGGCTGCCATTTCTTCTCCTTGAGAACCTGTAGAAATAATCATTAATTTATTATCAGGAATTGAAGAAATTTGTTTTTTATCAATAAAAACTGAATCATCAACATCAATAATTTTAAGTTTTCTACCAACTTCAATAACTTTAATCATACTCCTTCCAAAAGGAATGACTTTTTTGTTATATTTTTTTGCTAAATCAATAAATACTTTAACTCTAATAACTTGTGAAGCAAATGTCGTAACAATAAGTTTGCCATCATTTGTATTTTTAATAACCTCTTCTAAAGATTTTGTCATTAAAGATTCTGAGGGTGAATGACCTTCATTAAAAGAATTTGTTGAATCGGCTGTATAAACATCAATGCCCTCATCGCCTAATTTTTCTAATAACTTAATATCAGAAAGATTTCCAATCGGATTATAATCAATACGAAAATCTCCTGTATCGAAAAATTTTCCATTTATAGTACTAACTCTAACACCGAAAGAGTCAGGGATTGAGTGTTGACTTGTCCAAAAATCAGCTTTGAAATGTTCACTTTCAAAAGTGGTTTCTTTTTGAACTTCAACAAAATTAATACTATTTTCAGAAATTTTGTGTTCTTTTAATCTTAATTTAATTAATTCAATAGCTAATTTTGGTGCATAAATAGCTTCTGGTTTAACTTCTCTTAATAGGTATGGAATTCCTCCGATGTGATCTTCATGGCCATGAGTTATGAATAATGCTTTTACAGTGGCATTCCTTTCATTTAAAACTGCATAATTTGGAACTATCCCTCTAGCTCCAGTTGTCATTGAATCAGTAAATTTAATACCAGCATCAATTAAAACAATTTCATTATCATGTTCGATAACAATCATTTTTTTACCAATTTCAAGAAGACCCCCAAGTCCATAAAGCTTTGTTGGTTTCATTATTTTCTCCTTATTGTAATTTTCTATTGAAAATAAATAGATTTTTATTATTATAACAACTAATAAATTTTAAAAGAAAAATGTATTTTAAAAATAAAAAATAAATGATTTTAATATAAATCGATTAAGGAATTTTATTTTATAATTTGTTCATTTTCTTTAACAACTCATCTAGAATTAGTGTTTATTCTATCAATAAAAAGTTTTCCATTCATATGATCTATTTCATGTTGAAGAACAATTGCTTCAAAACCTGATTTATTTATAGTAACTTCTTTTTGTTTTAAATGACTCCATGCTTTAACGATTATTTGATTTTTTCTATGTACTAATCCATCTTGTTTAGGTCAATCTTCCGGAACAGATAAACACCCTTCTCCATTTGAAAGGGCAGCATAACCAAGACTTTTACCAAAAATGATAGGATTAACTAAAAAATCTTCGAACCCTTCTCAAGTATTAATATAAGTCATATTTTTTAAATAACCTAGTTGAACAGCAGCAATTCCAATACCGGGTCTCAAATCATTTTTTTCTTGAATAGAATTATGAATATGTTTAATCATTTTATTAGCAATAATTAAGTCTTCTCCTTTTAGGGGAACATCTACTTTTTCAGATTTTTTTCTAACTATTTTACTAGGCAATAATATTAAAGACATACATTTATTA
>JAIFTM010000019.1 GCA_019661745.1 Mollicutes bacterium PWAP
AAAAAAAATTTATAAAAAAAAACCAGAAAATACTATTGATGATGATTTTATTGATTCGAATATTAAATTCAAATATAAATTTCTTTGATACTTAATTAATGAGCCTAAAACATTGGAATTAATTAAAAAATCAGAATATTTACATGTTAAAAATGAATTTTTTGATTTGATAAAAAATTATAAATTTATTTTCAATGGCTTAAATGGTAAAATAAAAAAGCATATATATTATGAAAAAAATATGAAAAAAATAGCAAATGACAATAATTTAAATTCAATTGGCATTGAAAGCTATATGCATACTTTTAAAAGATATGTAAATGACAAAAAAATTTATGATATAGATAAATTTATTGATAACACAGATGACTTAGATTACATTGATAGACTTTTAAAATTTAGAAAAGAATGAGAGGATAATTAATGGGTAGAGTAAAAAAACAATTTCAACAAATTGAAAAAATATTAAAAAATGAATTAATTAATTTAGAAAAAGAGGCCTTTAATCAAGATGAAATTTTTGAATTTTTTGATAAAAATAAAGTTTTAATTTCAAATGAAGAATCTGACAGTTTATTTGAATATTTAGAAAAGAAAAATATTCTTTCAAAAGATATTGTTTCTTCTGATTTCTTTAATGATGCTGGAATAGAATTAAAAAGCGGTATAAATAGTGAATTTTTAGATTCCGATAGTGATGATAATATAAAACTCGGAAATACTCTTTCTTCTAAAGAAGTAGTCCATGATCAACAACTGAAAAATAAACTAATTGCAAATACAGATATTATAAAATGATATATGAGATGAATTGGTAAATTTGGCGTTCTTTTAACTCATGATCAAGAAATTGATCTTGCAAAAAAAATTGAAAATAATGGATTTGTTGGTCGTAAAGCTAGAGATAAAATTATTAAACACAACTTGCGTCTTGTAGTTAATATTGCTAAAAAATATAAAAATAGAGGACTTTCTTTTATTGATTTAATTTCTGAAGGGAATGCCGGACTTATAAAATCTGTTTCTAAATATGATTATAGAAAAGGATTTAAGTTTTCAACTTATGCTACTTGATGAATTAGACAAAGTATAACTAGAGCAGTTGCAGATCAAGCTAGAACAATTCGTATTCCTGTTCATATGGTTGAAACTATTAATAAAATTATTAGAATTAGTAGAGAACTTGGGCAACAACTAGGTAGAGAACCTTCTGATGAAGAAATAGCAAAAACAAGTGAGCTTGGTTATGATGCCAAACAAATTAGATATATAAGAAAAATTAATATTGACCCAATTTCTTTAGATAAATCTATTGGAAAAGAAGATGATTCAAACTTTTCAAGTTTAATTAGAGACGAAAAAGGTATAGACCCTTCATCATATACTTCTTTGGAAGAACTACAATCTTTATTAATTGAATCTATTGAAAAAATTGCTCTTGCACAAAGAGATAAAGATATTGTTTTTAAAAGAAATGGTATTGGTTTTGATGAAAATAATGAAAGATATAGAGTACACTCTTTAGATGAATTAGCTGAAGAGTATGATGTTTCTAGAGAAAGAATTAGACAAATTGAATCTAAAGTAATTAGAAAACTTAGACAACCTCAAAATCATAGAAAATTAAAAGAGTTCGATGAAAGTAAAAATTAATTAACATCATATGATGTTAATTAATTTTTAATTTATTTATAATTTATTTATGAAATTTAATCAATTTATAAAAAACCAAAATATATTTGACTTTGAAAAAAAAGAAAAATGAGACTTCGCGGGAGTTGAATTAGAAGTTAATCCAATTGTTAAAAAAGTTCTTGTAGTTTTAGATTGTACTAGTAAAGTTATTAAAAAAGCTATAGATGAAAAATTTGATACTATAATAACTTTTCATCCTTTGATTTTTTCAAATAATAAGAAAGAATTTTTAAATGAAAATAAATGGATTAAAAATATTTTAAATAAAGCCAAAGAAAATAAAATTAATATTATTTCAATTCACACTTCTTATGAAAATATGAGCCAAGAATATAAAAAAAGTATTTCGCTCGCTTTTGAGTCAGTAGAATTTAAAAATGGAAAATTATTAATTCCAAATTCTGATGATTTTATTATTGAACTTAATAAGAAAAAGTTACCTTATAAATTTAATAATGCCCCCTTAGGTAAAGGAATATTATTGCCAGGATCACACGATCTTTTAAACGTGAAAGATGGAGAAATTATATTTAGTAGTGATATTAAATGAAGTCAATGATTTGAAGCCGAGGAGAGAAATATTACTATTGTTGAAATTCCTCATTTCATTGAATTTTTTGGCTTAATTGGAATTGTTAATAAAATAAATTTATTAGTTAAAGCTGAACTATTTATGGGCAGTTTATTTTATGTTTAAAAATAATATATAATTCATATACTAATATATTTTATAAGGAGAAAAACATGGGAAGAGAAGGAATAACTTTAAGATGTAAAGAGTGTAAAGAAGAAAATTACATTACTAAGAAAAATAAAAAAGAACACCCTGAAAAGCTTGAAGTAAAAAAATTTTGCTCCAAAAGTAGAAAACATACAATTCACATAGAAAAAAAATAATTATTAACAAGGAGATTTATTATGGATAGAAAAAAATTAGATGATTTTTTTGTAAAACACAAAGCAGATGCTTTAATTTCTATAAGCCCTCATACAAGACATTGATTTTCTGAAATCATTACTAGTGATGGTTTTTTATTTTTAGAACCTCAAAATGGAGTTAGCAGTGTTTTGCTTGATGGCAGATATATTGAGTATGGTAATAAAGAATCTAAAAATGTTAGCGTTATTCATTTGAATTCTTTAAAAAATTTTATAAAAGATAAAAAAAACAAATATAAAAAAATTCTAGTTGAATCAAATTATTTAACTTTGAGTCAAAAAAAATTAATTTTAAGTTGATTTCCTGATGCAGAATTAATTGAAATAAATGGTCAATATTTAAGAAGAACCAAAACAAAAAATGAAATAGATTTTGTTAGAGAAAGTTGTAGAATTTCTTTGCAAGCTCTTGAAAATATTAAACATGAAATTAAACCAGGAGTTTCTGAAAAATACATTGATGCTATTTTAGAAAAAGAATTAAGAATTTTGGGTGCAGATAAATCAAATTTTGATGCAATAATTGCTTCAGGATTTAGAGGTGCAATGCCTCATGCAAGAGCAAGTGATAAAATTATGCAAGAAGGTGAACTTGTTACTGTTGATTTTGGAGCCCTTTATAATGGTTGATGTGCTGATATTACAAGAACTTTTCCTGTAGGCAAAACAGCCGATCCTAAAATGGAAGAAATTAGAAAAATTGTTTATGAGGCTCAACAAATGGGTATCAGAGCTATTAAACCTGGTATTAAAACTGGTGATATTGATAAAATTTGTAGAGATTTTATTAATGAAAAAGGTTATGGAAAATATTTTGTTCATGGCACAGGTCATGGTTTAGGAAATGAAGTTCATGAACTTCCTAATGTTTCTCAAAGCCCCTTATTTAATACAGAATTAATGGTCGGAGATATTATTACTGTAGAACCAGGAATATATATTGAGGGCTTAGGCGGAGTAAGATTTGAAGATGATATTTTAGTTACTAAAGATGGATTTGAAATTTTAAGTGGTTTTGACTATTTATAGTCAAATTTTTTTTACTTTTTATACAAAAAAAGAAGTTATAATTAAAATAAATATATTCGGAGGACATTTATGATTAATGTAAATAATTTAAAACCTGGAATTACATTCCAAGAACAGGGTATTGTTTTTGTTGTTATTTCAACAACTACATCTAAACAAGGTAGAGGACAGCCTAATGTTAAAGCTAAAGTTAAAAATATGTTTACTGGCGCAATTACTGTAAAAAGTTATACTGGCGGAGATAAAGTTAAACCGGCTTTCGTTGATAAGAAAGAAATGGATTATTTATATAAAGCTGGTTCTGAAATTGTTTTAATGGATTCAGTTTCTTATGATCAAATTCAAATACCTTCTGAAAAAATTCAATGAGAAAAAAACTTTTTAATTGAGGGCATGAAGATTAAAGTTAGGTCTTTTAATGATAAAATTTTAGATATTGAATTACCTGCCAATATTTCAATGGAAGTTATTGAAGCCGCAGAAGCTGTTAAAGGAAATACTGCAAATAACCCTCAAAAGAAAGTTATTGTTGAGACAGGTTTTGAATTAGATGTTCCAATGTTTATCAAAAAAGGAGCAAAAATAATTGTTTCTTCTGAAAGTGGCAAATATCAAGGAAGAGCATAATGAAAGTTTTTAAAGGATTAGGAAGATTTAGAGATGATTATTATATTACTTCTGAATCAATTCAAGATGTTATAAAATGCTCTTTTAAAAGAACATCCTTAGCGTCTTATGTTAATTCATCTGTTAGTGATTTAAATGGAACTTTAAATATTGAAGTTATAGTTATAGTAAAAGAAACTTCCAAAATACTAAAATGATATTCCAGAATCAATGATATTGTTTCTCAAAATCTTACATTGTTAATAGGCCAAAATAATTCTGATATTTCTTATGTTATTAGAGGAGAAGATGTCTAATAATTTATTAAAATTAAAAACAATGTCTAGAATAGAAACAATCTTTCAACTTTATACTTATTATTTATTAAATAATGAAAATATATTTGTTAACTTTGAAAAAGATGATAATTTAGAAAAAACTTTTAATATTCTAAAATTAATTGAAAAAAACAAAGAAAAATTTGAAATTATTGCAAAATCAACTTTGCCAGAAAATTGAGAATGAGATAGAATAGATGTTCTTTCTAAATCTATTCTTATTTATGGTTCTTATGAATTACTAATAAATCACAAAAACTTTGTCATTAGCGAATTAATGAAAATATCTTATGCATTAATTCCTTCGCAAGAAGTAAAATGAATTAATATTTCTCTACAAAAAATAAATAC
>JAIFTM010000020.1 GCA_019661745.1 Mollicutes bacterium PWAP
ATGTCGTTAAAATATTTCTAATTTTATTTCGCTATTCAGTTTTCAAATATCTAACACTTCCTTTAATTGGAGTGCTTATTTATTATATATAAAGAAAGTAAAAAATAAAAATTATTTAAAGAATATGAAAATTGTTTTAAAATTACTTTATTCCATGGAATAAAGTAATAAAAAAAGAGCTAAAAGCTCTAAATATTTAAATACTAAATATATGATAATTGCCTCTGCTAGAGCAACCATGAAGACCTTATATTTGCGATTGCTCGCTTTATTTATAAGGATTTGCAGATTAAAGTATGTACTCCGTAGAAAGGAGGTGATCCATCCCCACGTTCTCGTAGGGATACCTTGTTACGACTTCACCCCAGTTACCAAGCCTGCCTTAGTAAGTAGCATCCCGAAGGTTAACTATCCCACTTTGGGCATTCCCAGCTCCCATGGTGTGACGGGCGGTGTGTACAAGACCCGAGAACGTATTCACCGTAGTATTGCTGACCTACGATTACTAGCGATTCCGACTTCATGGGGTCGAATTTCAGACCCCAATCCGAACTGAGACTGGTTTTTCAGGTTTGCTCCATGTTACCATATTGCTTCTCTTTGTACCAGCCATTGTAGCACGTGTGTAGCCCCACTCGTAAGAGGCATGATGATTTGACGTCGTCCCCACCTTCCTCCTGGTTACCCAGGCAGTCTCATTAGAGTCCTCAACTAAATGTTAGTAACTAATGATAAGGGTTGCGCTCGTTGCCGGACTTAACCGAACATCTCACGACACGAGCTGACGACAACCATGCACCATCTGTCATTCCGTTAACCTCCAACTTGTCTCCAAGCCTTTGCGGAAGATGTCAAGAGTGGGTAAGGTTCTCCGCGTATCTTCAAATTAAACCACATGCTCCACCGCTTGTGCGGGTCCCCGTCAATTCCTTTAAGTTTCACTCTTGCGAGCATACTCCTCAGGCGGATCGTTTAACGCGTTAGCTGCGCCACTGAATTATTCCAGCGGCTAACGATCATCGTTTACGGCGTGGACTACCAGGGTATCTAATCCTGTTTGCTCCCCACGCTTTCGTCCATGAGCGTCGGTACATAGCCAGTTAGCTGCCTTCGCTATTGGTGTTCTTCCTAATATCTACGCATTCCACCGCTTCACTAGGAGTTCCACTAACCTCTCTATGACCCTAGTTTGCCAGTATCCAAAGCGGGCTGGGGTTGAGCCCCAGGCTTTAACTTCAGACTTAACAAACCGCCTGCGGACGCTTTACGCCCAATAAATCCGGATAACGCTTGCACCCTATGTATTACCGCGACTGCTGGCACATAGTTTGCCGGTGCTTTCTGATAAGGTACCGTCAAGCCGATATCATTTCCTATATCGGGTTTTCTTCCCTTATAACAGAGGTTTACAATCCGAAGACCTTCATCCCTCACGCTGTATCGCTCCATCAAACTTTCGTTCATTGTGGAAGATTCCCTACTGCTGCCTCCCGTAGGAGTCTGGGCCGTATCTCAGTCCCAGTGTGGCGGTTCAGCTTCTCAACTCCGCTATTCATCATTGCCTTGGTAGTCCATTACACTACCAACTAGCTAATAAACCGCACCCCCATCTCCTTGCGACGCAAACGCGCCTTTTAAGAAATAAACTTATGTTTTTTTCTCGTATCCGGTATTAGCAGTCGTTTCCAACTGTTGTCCCAAACAAAGAGGTAGGTTAAGTACGTGTTACTCACCCATTCGCCGCTAGGTCACAAGTGACCTCGCTCGACATGCATGTATTAGGCATACAGCCAGCGTTCATCCTGAGCCAGGATCAAACTCTCATTAAAAAGAATTAACTATCATGGTTCATATATCTAGTTTTCAAATATCTAACACTTCTTTAATTGGAGTGCTTTTTTATTATAAACACAAAATCAAAATAAAAAAAATAAAATTATAAAAAATAAGAAATTTAATCCCTTACTTTTTTTATTAAGTGCTCCATTGGCAAATATTCATAGCCAATATGAGTTGCTTTATTATTAATTACCTTAAAGAAAGAAGGAACTTTAAGAACTTCAAATTCAGGATTTTCTTTTTTATATAGATTGGCTTCTTCTGCATTTACCTTAACTAAAGTAAAACCATCTTTTTTTAATTCATTCATTGCATTGTCAACAACTGGTTCCATCATTCTACAATCTGCACATCAATCTGTATAAAATTCTAATAAAACTTTTTCATTATTTTTTATATATTTTAAAGCATCTTTATAAATCATTTTCATTTTTTTCTCCTTTATTAATATCTTAATAATTATAATATATTAAAAAGAATGGTATTAAACCATTTCATTTATTAATTCAAATTCTTTTTTATCTAAATCAATAATAAGTGCATTAAATTGAATATTATTTTTTGAAACTTTAAAACGAATCATTTCATCAAAACGCATTTTTTTATAAACAGTTTCATAACTAGCCCCAATAGCTGAGTTAATAGGCCCAACCATTCCTAAGTCAGTAATAGCAATTGTTCCTTTTGGCAAAATTCTTGCATCATTAGTTTGCACATGAGTATGTGTCCCAACAACAACATCAGCTTTGCCATCGGCATATAAAGAAAAAACATTTTTTTCACTTGTGGTTTCTGCATGAAAATCAATCAAATGATAATCAAAGTCTTTTTGATTATTTATAATATCAAATGCATCAAAAAAATTATTAGCTTTTTCTTGTTCTCATCCACTATTTTTATTTAAAGGATTAAAAGTTTGGCCCAACAAAGAAGTTACGCGTATTTTTTTTCCTTTAACTAAAAAAACATGTGACCCAACACCTGGATAAGAATTATCAATATTTAAAGGTCTAACTATTCCTTCTACTTGATCTATTCAAAACTGAATATCTTTTTTTGCTCAAATATGATTTCCCATTGTTATTGCATCGATTCCAATTTTCTTCATAAAATTAAAGTCTTTAATAGTTAAACCTTTTCTTCCAGAAACATTTTCTCCTTGGGCAACAACAAAGTTTATATTTTTATTTTTTATTAATTTAGGTAAATATTTTTCTAACGATTCTAAAGATCTATTTCCAAAAATATCGCCAATCATAATTACTTTCATAGTAACCTAATTTCTACAGACTTTTTAAAATGTCTATTTTAATTATAAATTAAAGTTTTTTATATTTATTTAAAAGTTCTTTATAAAAAATATTATCATTTATTAATTTATCAACAAGATTGTTTTCTCCTTGGACAATAGATTCTCCATTATATTTAATTCATGCGCCTTTTTTTCTAAAATTACTTTATTTATACATAACCTAATAAGTTCTAACTCTTGAGAAAAACCTTTACCAAAAGTTATTTCAGTTTCCATAACTTTAAAAGGAGGAGATAATTTATTTTTTGTTATTCTAATTCTAACTTTTGTTTCTGTAGGTTTGCCATCACTACTTTTTACAATAGAATATTTCTTTACATCTAATCGCATTGAAGAATAAAATTTTAAAGCTCTACCACTTGGTGTTGTTTCGGTATTTCCAAAAATTACTCCTATTTTTTCTCTAATTTGATTAATAAAAATTACAGAGCCCTTTCTTTTTGCTAAAGCTCCTGTAATTTTTCTCAATCCTTTTGACATTAATCTAGCTAATAAACCAATACTTTGATCTTTCATTTCTCCATCTAGTTCTGCTTTAGGAACCAAAGCTGCTACTGAATCTAAAACTACCAAATCAATAGAGTTAGTTTTTATTAAAGTATCAATAATTTCTAAAGCTTGCTCGCCAGTTGAAGGTTGTGAAATTATTAATTCATCAATGTTAATTCCTAATTTTTTTGCATATATTGGATCAATAGAATTTTTCCGCATCAACAAAAGCAACAATTCCTCCATTTTTTTGAACCTGAGCTATAGCATGTAGTGCTAAAATTGTTTTGCCAATACTTTCAGATCCATAAATTTTAATAATTCTTCCTTTTGGAAAGTCACCAATACCTGTTGCTCATCAACCAATAAAGAACAAGTACTAAAAGAATCTATTTCAAAACTATTTTCTTTACCTAAAAGCATGATTTGTTCTTTTACATATATACATTACAAATTTTTATTAAAGTGATTAAAAAAATTACTAAATTATATTTAGAGAATTTACATTTAGTTAAAAAAATAAATTATTCATTTTAAAAATAATAAAATTTTATTTATTAAAAAAATATTAAAAATAATATTAAAAATAATTTTTAATTAAAGCAATTTCTTCTTTATGAGAATTAGGATTATCCTTAATGGGAGTTTCTAAAATCATTGGAATATTAGAAAATTTCTCATAACTTAAAAATGTCATTAAATTATCAAAATCAATATGTCCTTTTTTTAAATTGGCATGTCTATCTTTTTTAGAATTTAATCCAAATTTAGAATCATTAACATGAATAACGCTTACATAAGGAATAATATTTTTTTCTTCTAAAATTTTAATTACTTCATTAGGTTTATTCATATCAATTCCACTATCATGCATATGACAAGTATCTAAACAAATTTTCATTCTTGAATTATTAACTTCTTTTACAACTCTAATAACTTCATCTAAATTTGTAAGAATTTCAGTTCCTTTACCGCTCATTGTTTCGATAGAAATTTCTACATTTTCAGTTCTTTTAAAAAATTCTTTCAAAGAATTAATTAAAGTTTTTATAGAATCTTCTCTTTTAAAATTGGTATGAGATCCAGGATGCAAAACTAAATGTTTTGCATCGAACATATTCATTCTTTTTGATAATTCTATTAAGTGATTGATAGCAAAATTAAATTTTTCAGGATTTGCTGGATTAATAATATAAGGAGCATGAACAATAATATTATCTTTATTTATAAGTGTTGTGTTTTTTAATATATCAATTTTATAAAGTTCATGATCTATTAGTTTAGAGTTTTGGGGAGAACCTAGGAAAAACATCATTGAAGAAGCATCATTATTTAATGTTTCATTTAAAACTCCTTCAAAATATTTATTTTTAGAATTATTAGAAACATGGGAACCAATTAGCAATTTATTCATTTTTGACCTCTTATAAATTAATTATATAAAAAATAAATAAAAAAATCCAAAAAAGGATATTTTATTAATTAACCGTTTATAACTTTTCCATTTTTTTGTAATTTAAGTGAAGTAGAGAAATCTCCCTTTTGATGAAAATCTGCAGCAGATAATGTCTTTTGTGCAATTTGATTTAAAGCAATCGTTGTAAAAAATGCTTGATGAGCAGTAACAAGAACTCTATCATCTTCCATTAAAAATTTTCATTCAGGATCTTCTGATTTAATAATTTCAATTTCTTTATTTTTGTTAAAGAAAAATCTTCCTTCTTCCCTTTCGACAACATCAAGGCCAGCAGCAGCAACTTTTCCACTTTTAATTGCTTTAACAAGCGATTTAGTATCAATAAGTGGTCCTCTAGCAGCATTAATAATAATAACTCCGTCTTTCATTATTGATAATGCTTCAGCATCAATAATGTGTTTTGTTGAAGGAAGTAAAGGAGCATGCAATGAAATAAAATCAGAAACTTTAAGCATATCTTCTTTTTTAGATGCCCATTCAAATCCTAATTTTGTAGCAGTATCAGGAAAGTTTTCTTTACAATATTCATCAAATACAATAACATTGGCACCCATACCTTTAATTGCTTTAATGAACATTTGACCAATTTTACCAGAACCAATAACACCAACAGTAGATCCCGAAATAGCTTTTCCTTGTAATCCATTTAAAGAAAAATCAGCACATGTAGTTCTGTTATTTGCTTGTATAAGTCTTCTGTTTGTTGCCATAAGAAGTGATAAAGCATGTTCAGCAACTGATTCTGCTGAGTAGTTATCAACTCTATAAACTTTTATACCACATTTATTTGCAGCAGCAAGATCAACTCTATTGTAACCCATTGATCTTTGTAATCAAGCATTTACTCCTAATTTAGAAAGTTCTTCAAGAATAGAAGCGGAAGCGGGAGTGTTAACAAATCCGGAAACTGCTTCAAATCCTTTCGCCATTGAAACTGTTTCCATGCTTAAATTTTCTTCAAAATATTTAATTTCATGTCCTGTCTTGTTGTTGGCATCAAAGAATTCTTTGTCATATCCTTTTGCATCAAAAATTGCAATTTTCATATTTTCTCCTTTTTTAATATTTATAAAAATTATTTTATAGTTTTAATTGTATTTATTATATGTTATCTTTATCTAAATAAGTAAACAAAATAAAAAAAATAATTAAAAAAAATTATCAAGGAAAAGTTTCTTCATATTTATTCATAAATTTATTTTCCTTTTTTAAATTTTCTAAATCTTTTTTTTCTAACTGTATAACAAATCTATTCATTTCATTTCTTTCTTTTTTAATAGATGTAACAATAGGAGTCACGCCTAAAGAGTAAGGATAAGAAATAATTATTGTAGAAGGAGAAACATCATATTTTTTAGCAATTTTTTTTACTGTTTCATTTTTTAAAAGTTCTGAAGTTTCAGAACCCATAATGCTTCATGCTTGAATTTTGATTTTTTCTTTTTTATTGAAAAATAATCTATCTTCTCTAAAGTTTGTTATTGATAATTCAATTTGATTAAATTCGGGTTTAATACCAGTGTATTCTACAAAATATTGAATCATATCTTTATCAAAATTACTTACTCCAATGTGTTTTATGAGTCCTTCATTTTTTAATTCAATAAGCACCTTCCAAGCTTCAACATCTTTCAAAAAATTCATACTGGGCCTATGCAACATATAATAATCCATTTTTTTTCTGCCAGTTAAATTTAATTGTTTTAAAAAACTCTTTCTAGGATTATCAAAATCAGTTGTTCAAAGTTTATTTTGCAGTTTAAAAATTTTATTTTTGCTATCTAAATATATTAACGATTGACCAATTAATTTTTCATTGATTCCATTATTATAAATATGGGCAGTATCAATTTTTCTATAACCCATATCGTATAATTCTTCTAATCATTTTATAACTTCTTCTTTATTTTTGGGAATATTTACGGTCCCAATAAATAATTCTTTTACAATATTTTTTTTCATTTTTCTCCTTTTTAATAAATATTTAAATTATTTTTTCAATAATTACTCTGATTTTTTTAAAACTTTGTTCAAGTTTTTCTTTATAGTGAAATGAAGTAGAAACTTTAGCAATATTAATTTAACAATTAATTACTTCTTTTTCTTTAGAAAAAAATCTATTTTTTTATTTAAAAAAGAATTATCAATGAAAAATTCTCTATCTCCATAAAAATTTCCAAATTTCATCATAAAATATTTAATATTTTTATTATTCTTAAAGTTTTTATTG
>JAIFTM010000021.1 GCA_019661745.1 Mollicutes bacterium PWAP
AAAAATTTTATTTTTAATTTCTTGATTTAAAAAATTAATTCCATTTATACCTTTATAAACAGGACACAAAACAACGGTGTTTTCTTTATCAATAAAAAAATTTTTAATAATTGA
This sequence comes from Mollicutes bacterium PWAP, assembly GCA_019661745.1. Lineage (GTDB taxonomy): Bacteria > Bacillota_I > Bacilli_A > Mycoplasmatales > Metamycoplasmataceae > JAIFTM01. Next base: position 115 of record JAIFTM010000021.1, read on the forward strand.
TCTATGCATTTCATTTTCATCAAAAGGATCATATTCTTTCAAAATACTACTTTTAGAATTAAATAGAGGTCGTTTCATATCATTTATTAATGCTGCATCAAAAATAATAGAGCTAGATTCATCTTGTCGGTAATTTTTTTCTAACTTGACTATATTATTAGGAAATTCTCTAATAAAATCTCTTAATAGATTACCGCTAGTAATTGAAGGAATTTGATTTTCATCACCCAATAAAATAATTCTCTCTAAGTGAGGCAAAACAGATAAAACTGTTGAAAAAAGAATAGTAGGCACCATTGAAAATTCATCAATTATTAATGTATCAATATCATCTCTAGGTTCCAAATCAAAAGATAATGTATCTTTTGAATATCTTAAAAATTTGTGAATTGTTGTTGCTTTGATATTAGAATCCATGAAAAGTTTTTCATTAATTGCATTAACGGCTTTTCCTGTATAAGAAAGTAAAGTAGTATTTGTTTTAAGGGACTCAAGAAGATCGTTTAAAATAGTTGTTTTTCCAGTGCCTGGACCACCCAAAATAATTGAAAAAGAATTATTTAAAGAATGTTCTAAAGCAGAAATTTGTATTTCATCTAAAGGTAATGAACCTATTTTAACTTTTTTATATCGAGGAATGATCCTTGATAGGTGATTAATAGTTTGATAAATATTTTTTTCTCCTTTATTTAAAATAGAAGTAGAAATATTGTATTCATTTTCAAATAGAAATTTATTTTTAATTAAATAATTTTTATTATATAAATATTCATTTTCTTGAATTCAATAATATTTTTTTAATATTTGAATTTGAAATTCTTCTTTATTTATTAAAGAATCGCCTGAATTATCTAAATTTCTTGTTAAATAAGTAAAAATAACGGCCCTTATTCTTCTTCCATCATTTGATTCAATATCTAAAACTCTGGCAATTGAATCTAAAGATTTAAAAAAATTTGTTGTTACCGAATAAATTAAATAATATGGATCAGTTTCAATTTTTTTTAAAAAAATTTTTGGACTTTGAATTTTTAAAATTTCATCAGCATCATTAACAGTTAAAGAAGCTTCATTAAAAATTTTATAAACTTGTCCTTTGCCATTGCTTTCATCATAAAAAGAAATTATTGCTTCTTTTTGTTCATTAGAAAGTTTTGTTTTTTCTAAAAGTAAAATATTTTTTTCAAGAAGTTTGGCAGCATTATCGCCAATAGAATCAACAATATTTTCGGCCCCAATTTTGCCTATTCCAGAAAAAATTTTAGAAGCAAAAAATTTAATTGTTCTTTCTTTTGTTAAATCTAATGAAAGTTTTATTGATGCCAATTCAAAGCTATCTTTATATTTTAAATTAGTAGAAGGAATCACTTCTATTTCATATTCAAAATTTTTTTGAATATCTTTCATAACTCCACTAACTCTTATTTTATTTATAGATATATCAGAACTATTCCTGATATCAAATTGAACAACTTTATACCCATTAGAAGGATTTTCATAAATTATGTAACCAATAACAACTTTTGCATTTAACATAAAATAATTATAAGATTTTAAAGATAAATATAAATTTAATTATTAATAATAATAAAAAATATTTAATTGGAGAAAGATAAAAAAAGAATAAAAAAAATGGTGATCTCGGTAGGATTCGAACCTACGACCACATCCTTAGAAGGGACGTGCTCTATCCAACTGAGCTACGAGACCACTTTATAATTGCTATTTAATTATAAACAAACTTATCTAAAGAATATAATTTTTTTATGAATAATATTGAAATTAAATTAAATAAAGAAAAAGGAGAGATAAAATCCATTAAGTTTAAAGGAATTGAATTAATACATCAACCTGATAATTTTTGAGATAAGTCATTTCCAGTTATTTTTCCACAACTTTCTTCTAGTACCGGTTGAAGTTATAAAGAAAAAAAATTTTTGATGCCTCGTCATGGCTTTTGAAAAGATTTAAAATGAAGTATTAAAAATTTTGATAAAACATATTTTTTGGAGTCAAATACAAATAATATTGAAGATTATCCTTTTAAAATAGAAATTAAAAATGAAATTGTAGTTTTTGAAAACATTATAAATTTTACTTATTCATTTAAAAATATAGGAAAAAATAAAGTTTTTTTTCATTTTGGATTACATCCAGCATTTTTAATTGATGAAAATACAAAATTTAATAAAGTTTTTGAGGCAGAAAAAATTAACTTGCAAGGATGAAATATAAAAGAAAATGTTCTTGTTGATGAAAAATTATTAAAGATGCCTTTTGGAATTGATTATGATACTTTGGTTGTTAAAAATGTTCAAAAAAAATTTTCTAAATTAAGTTATGAATATCAGAACATTATTGTTGAAATATTTTTTGATAGTCCTAATTTGCAAATTTGAAGACCAAAAAAAAGTAATTTTATTTGTATTGAACCTTGATATGGAGAAAATGATTTAGAGATGAAAACCTTTAATGAAGTTTCTAAAAAACCGTCAATAATAGATCTTGACTCCAAATCAATATACAAAGTTAATTTTCAAATAAAAATAAAA
>JAIFTM010000022.1 GCA_019661745.1 Mollicutes bacterium PWAP
AAATATTATTGTATCAACTATAAGTTTTGTAACTATATTTTAAGTAATTAGTTGTGGAAGTAAAGATTCTAATTACTAAATTTAACACACAAAAAGAAACACACTTAATAGAAGAAAAATTCATAACAAAATCCGCAGATAGAAATTTTTATGATTTAGTTAATGAAAATAAAGAAACTATTAATCAAGTAAATTATACTGGGCCATCTTTGAGTGGACTTACAGCCCCAGACACCCTTACAAACTATTAGCTATCATACTTTTAGGTACCGGACACTTATTTAAAACCACATATAACATAGGTTTTTCTTTAAAATATTTAAAAAATACAAATTTTAAACTTGTAAATATCAGAGACAAATATTTATTTAATGTTGTAAAAAGTGTTGGCCATATGTTTTTAAATAATAAATATTACAGTTGATTTTAAAATTATAAAAATGATAGATCCAACTGCCCAAAACTATCAAATGTTTATAAATCATAAAAATTTATAATAATAATTATAAAAATATATTAAAAAAAATAGAATTATTTTTTTATCTTAATTTATAATTGTTATTATGAATTATAGAGCATTATATAGAACATATAGACCTAAAAAATTTGAAGAAGTTATTGGACAAAAAAACATAGTTTTTGCATTACAAAATATTATAAAGTTACAAAAAGTTAGTCATGCTTACTTATTTAGTGGTCCGAGAGGTACAGGAAAAACCACATTAGCTCATATTTTTGCAAATGAATTAAATAAAAATTTTACTAATAAGAAATCTTTAGACATATTTGAATTAGATGCTGCAAGTAATAATGGTGTTGATGATATTAGAGCAATTATTGATAATGCTTCATATTCCCCCACTGAAAGCAAATATAAAATTTTTATAATTGATGAAGTTCATATGCTTTCTAAAGGTGCTTTCAATTCACTTTTAAAAATTATGGAAGAACCACCTTCTCATGTAATTTTTATATTAGCCACAACAGAACCAGAAAAAATTCCTATAACTGTTTTGAGTAGGACTCAAAGATTTGATTTTAAACAAATATCCAAAAAAAACATAATTTTAAATTTAAAATATGTTTTTGATTCTGAAAAAATTTCTTATTCAGAAGATGCTCTTAATTTAATTGCATCTCTTTCTAGAGGCGGGATGCGTGATGCTTTAACCATTGGAGATCAAGTTGCTGCTCTCGGAAACAATTCAGTTCAAATAGAAAATATTAATTCTTTATTTGGTTTAGTTTCTGTTGAAAGACAAATAAAATTAATTAATTATCTTTATCAAGGAAATTCTATAAATTCAATTTTGATTCTAAATTCAATGCTAAGTAATGGTATTAATGTCCAAACTTTTGTTGAAAATATAATTTCAATCATTAGAGATTATATTGTTTATGAAAAAACTAATGAAAAATCTCTTCTTCATTATGTTTCTATGGAAGAATTGCTTACAATTGAAATGGAACCTAACTATGCTTACTTAATTTTTGAACAAATGAATAAAATTAATAATGATTTATTACATTCTAATTTCAAAAGTCAACTTCTGGAATTGAGCATTCTTAAATTATTAAAAGAAAAACCTAAAAAAGTTGAAAAAATTATTTTAAAAGAAGAAAAAATCGAAAAAAAAGTTGAAAATTTTTCTTCTGAAATTATTATGAATACTGATGAAATTAACAAAACTTTTAACGAAACTAAAGAACTTTCTCTTGAAATTGATGCTATATTGGAACCGTTGGTTCAAAATAAAACATTTTCAAAGGAATTAGAATTAGATGTTAAAAAAGAAATCTCTAATGAAGCAATTAGTACAGAAGAAATTACAATAAAAGAAACAAAAGAAATTATTTCAAAAAATAATATTGAACCTATTATTGATCTTACTGAAGATGAATTATTAAACTGGTTTAATAATTCTGATATAGAATTTAAAAACAAATATATCAAAAATATGGATAAATTAGAAATATTTGCCTTAAGTCCTAAATATGGCGAAATGGCGACAAAACTTAAAAACATGAATATAATTGTTGCTGGTAAAAATTTTATTTTATTAGGAACTAACAATAAAGAAATTTTAAAAAGTATTAATGAAATGAAATTTAATTCTATTTTCTTAGAAATGATAAAAGAATTATTTTCGGTTAAATTATTTGTTCATGTTATCGATAAAGAAGAATTAAAACAAATACAAATTTTTTGGACAAAAAGAAAAAAAAATAATTCTTTACCCGAAAAAAAAGAAATTAAATTTATTGATTTCAATGAAATAAAACAAAAAAATGAAGAAGAAGATTACATTAAAGATCTATTTGGAGATCTTTTAAGTTAAGGAGATATTATGAATCAAGCACAAATGATGAAAATGGCTAGAAAAATGCAAGCCGATTTAGAAAAAAGAAAAGCAGAATTAGCTTCTCAAGAGTTCACAGTTAAAAAACAAGGGGTAATAGTTACTATTTTTGGTAATAGAAAAATTTCTAAAATTGAAATTGATGAAATTCTTTTAGATCCAGAAGATAAAGATTTGTTAGAAGATTTAATGTTAATTGCAATTAACGATGCAATTGAATTGGTTGATAAAAAAAATGCTGAAATTAGTGATGTTTCTGGAGGTATGGGAATCTAATGTTTGTAACATTTGAAGGTCCAGATGGATCGGGCAAAAGTACAGCTTTAAAAGGGTTGATCCAGTTTTTAAAAAAAGAAGGTATTAAACATTTTTTAACAAGAGAGCCCGGGAATGAAAATGATATAGTTACAAAAAAAATAAGAGAATTAATTTTAGACCCTTCTAATAATATTTCTCCACTAACTGAAGCAATATTATTTTCAGCAGACAGAAGACAAAATTTAGAAAAAAATATTTGACCTAGAATTAAAAATAATGAATTAGTAATTAGTGATAGATATTTTGATTCTACTTTTGCTTATCAAGGACATGCAAGAGGATTAAGCATTGATAAAATGATTTCTTTACAAGATATTATTACTGAAAAAACATATCCTGACGTTACATTCTTTTTTGATGTAAATCCACAAGTGATTAATTCCAGATTAAATAAACGTGAAGAATCAAGAGATAGAATTGAATTAGAAGGATTGATTTTTGCAGAAAAGGTTTATGAAGGCTATCAAATTCTAATTAAAAAATTTCCTGAAAGATTTGTTGTTATTAATGCAAATAAAAGTAAAGAAAAAGTTTTTGAAGAATTACTTATTAATTTTAAAAAGAAGGTGTTAAATGCGCAGAAAACAAAATAGTGGATTTATCGAAACTATTTATGGCCCAATGTATTCTGGCAAAAGTAATGAGTTGGTTTCAAGAATCAAAGCTTATGGTTATGCTGGTGAAAAATATATTGCTTTTAGTCCTGATATTGATACTAGAAATAAAAAAAATATTATTATATCTAGAACTGGAATTCAAAATTTAGCAACTAAAATAAATTCTAAATTTCCAGAAGATATTTTTAAATATATCAGCAAAGATATAAAGGCTGTTGGCATTGATGAAGCACAATTTTTCAATATTTCATTAATTGATGTTGTTGATAAATTAGCTAACTTAGGAATTGATGTTTATGTAGCGGGCCTTAATCTAGATTTTGCCAAAAGGCCTTTTGAAACTATTATGAAACTATTGCCTATTAGTGAATTTGTTACGTCTAAAATGGCCGTTTGTTTTGATTGTGGGTCCAATGCTTATTTTTCATCTAGAATTAATAGTAGCCCTAGTGATAATGCTGTTTTAATTGGTACAAATCAATATAAAGCACATTGTAGAAAGTGTTGAAATAAAACTAATAAAAATCTTATTAAAGGAGTAAAAAGTGTATAAAACAAAAGTTGTTATAGGCGCCCAATGAGGTGATGAAGGTAAGGGTAAAATTTCAGATTTTTTAGCTCAAAACGCTGATGTTGTTGTTAGATATCAAGGCGGCAATAATGCAGGCCATTCTATTGAATTTGATGGAAAAAGATATGCTTTAAAACATATTCCATCTGGAGTTTTTAATCCTAAAACATTAAATATTATGGCTCAAGGAATGGTTATTAATCCAAAAATGCTTCTTGATGAAATGAAAGAATTAGAGAATAAAGGTATTGTTAATCATAATCTTGTTATTTCAGACCGTGCTCATGTTATTTTTCCTTATCACTTAGAAATTGATTCAAAGTTAGAAGAATTAAAAGAAAAAAAATATGGCACAAAAATTGGTACAACTAAAAAAGGCATTGGCCCTGCTTATGAAGATAAATATGCTCGTGTTGGCATTCGTTTTGGCGACTTTATAAATTTAAAAACATTCAAATCTAGATTAAAAGAAACTTTATTTATTAAAAATATGTTTTTAAAAAGTATGGGAATGAAACAGTATAATGTCGACGAAATATTTAATGAATATAAAGAATATGCTAAAAAATTGTCACCTTTAGTTAGAGAAACTGGATTATATTTATCAAAAATAATTGAGGAAGGCAAAGTGGTCTTATTTGAAGGGGCTCAAGGTGTTTTGTTATGTATAGAAAATGGCACTTATCCATATGTTACCTCTTCATCACCTACTGCAAGTTCTGTTCCCTTGGGAACCGGTTTAAGTCCTAAACATGTTCTTAATGCAATGGGAATTGTTAAATCATATACAACTCGTGTTGGAGCCGGAGCTCTACCTACAGAGATTGAAGATGAAAAAATAAGTTCTCACATACGTGAAGTTGGTAGAGAATATGGAACTGTCACAGGTAGGCCTAGAAGAATTGGGTGATTAGATACTGTTGTTCTTAAACATTCTATAAGAGTTAGTGGATTAAATGAAATTGCTATTACATTGATTGATGTTCTTGATGATTTAGAAGAAATTAAAATTGGTTATTCATATAATTTGGACGGGAAAGAAATTGATTTTATTCCAGGTTCTAATGAAGTATATGATTCTTTAAAAACAAACTATATTACAATGCCAGGTTGAAAAAAAGATATTACTAAAGTGACTTCTTGAAATGAATTGCCAATCGAAGCACAAAATTACATTTTAAAAATTGAAGAATTAATTGGTGTTAAAATAACTATTTTTTCTGTTGGTCCCGATAGAAAACAAACTATTTATAGATAATAATAAAATTTAGTGTAAAATTATTAATAAGTACATATGAATTATTAACCATCGTATTGCGATGGTTTTTTTAGGAGGTTTATGAAGTTATTTCAAAATTTAAAAGATAAATTTTTATTTGTAAATAAAGTTAATATTGAAAAAGAATTTGGGGTTAAAGTTTTAAAAATTGAAGTAAATTCAGTTGAAATGAATATTGTCAGTGAAATGAGCAAAAAAATTAATGAATATTTAGATGAAATTGTTATTCCACAAAATGTTTATTTTGTAGATATTCATAGCCCTGGAACTGAAACAGATTTAAATATTTATAAACTAGAAGAACATATTAATAAAAATATTTTTGTTGAAACTAAAAAAACAATTCAACAAAAAAATAAATTTGAAGGTTTTCTTTTGCGAGATCAACTTAATTTCATTGTTTTAAATTACAATTCTAAAGGACAATTTAGAAATATTGAAATTGAAAAGAAAAATATAATTCAAATAAGACTAAGTGCTGTAGTTAAGAAGGAAAAATAAAATGAATAAAAAATTAATAATGATAAATGGTTATATTGGAGAAATTGCTCTTAAAAGAGATATAAAAGAAGAAGTAGTAATTGAAAATTTAAGAAATGCTTTTGAAAAAGCTATTCAAAAAAAGTATGATCCTGAAGCAGAAATAGAATTAGTAATTAATGAAAATGATTTTAAAGTTTTTAATTCTAACAAAATTGTTGTTTCAGAAAAAGAATTCAAAACTTTAATTGAAGATGGAATTGCAGTTGATTTATCATATTCAACAGTAAAAAAATCTAAATTAATGGGTCTTAAAGTTAAAATTAATGATATTGTTAAAGAAGAAATTAATATTCAAAATTATACAAAAGAGTTAGAAAGGGCTTTAAGAAGTATTCTAATTCAAAAAAATATTGAAGAATCAAAAATAGTTAAATATGAAAAATTAAAAGGTCTTGTTGGCGAAATGCTTACTGTTGAAGTCAAAAACAAAGGAAGAGATTGATATACAGTTACATTTGAAATTAACGGCGAAATTGAATCAGCTGAAATTAAAAATTTTAACATGAATCCAGCACTAAAAATTAGATCCGGTTCTGTATTAGAAGCATATGTTGAAAATATTGATTTACAAAATAAAGGATCTATTATTTCTTTGAGTACTTCTCATCCTGAAGTTGTTAAAAGATTGTTAGAAATAAATGTACCTGAAGTAATGAGTGGCGAAATTGAAATTAGAGATATTCAACGTGTTTCAGGCATTAAAACTAAAGTTGTTGTAAAATCAAACAATGAATTAATTGATCCAATTGGTTCTATTGTTGGTAATGCAGGGTCTAGAATCAAACGTGTGGTTGAATCTTTAGGTGGCGAAAAAGTGGAACTTGTTAAATGAGATTTCGATATTGGAAACTTAATGCTTTCATCAATTCTTCCTGCTAGAGTAATTTCATATAATTTTAATGAAGAAGGCAAAAGATTCACTATTATTGTTCCTAATATACATAAAACTCTTGCTATTGGTAAAAGAGGAAGTAATGTTAGAACTAGTTCTTTAATTCTTTCTGCAAATTTAGATATTTTAAGCATTGATGAGGCAAAAGAAAAAGGAATTGAAATTAAATGAAACGGTAACTTAAACCCAGAAGAACTTGAAAAAATAGAATCTGGAGAAATTTTACGTTTTGGTTCTCAAAGATTTCAAAAAAAACCAAGTTTTGGCGCATTTGATGATGAAATAAAAACATTTGGTGAAGATATTCAAACGCAAGATACTTTTGCTTTTGAAAAATATGAAGCTGTTTCTAAAAAACCTTTAATTAAAGAAGAAGAAGTTGAAGGGTTTGATATTTCTGATGATGATTTAAATAAAATGCAACTTGACTTTGATAGTGAGCTTGATTTTAATTCTTCTGATTTAAATTTTGAAACAAATTTAGAGTTAGACAATGATGAATATTATTTAGAAGAAGATGATAACTTTGAAGATTAATAGATTTTGCATTGTTACTCACAAAGTTAAACCAATAGAAAAATTAATAAGAATTGATTACAAAAAAAATACAAAAAAAATAAAAATTGGTCAAGGGGATGGAAGAGGTTGCTATATTTCAATTCATTTATCTGATGATCAAATAAATAATATTTATTTTAAAAGAGTTTTTAATAAGGTTTTTAGAAAAAAATTCAATAAAGATATTTATGATGAAATTACCAAAAAAATAAGGAGTTTTAATGGCCAAAAAAAATAAAAGAAAAAGTGTAGAATCTAGTATAAAAACAAATATTAAAAAAGTAGAAACGGGTGTTATTGATGGAGTATTTGTTTATACAGGCCCTGTAACAATTGGAGAATTTGCTAGACAAACAAATCAAAATCCTACTCAAATAGTTTCTGAATATTTTATGTCAGGTAAAATGTACAATATTAATCACATTTTAAGTGAAGAAGATTTAGTTGAATTATGTTTAAAATATGAATTGGATTTTAGGGCAGAAAAAGAAGTTAATGCAGCTAATTTTATGGATGATATCGAAGTTATTGATGATGAAAGCGAATTAGTTGAAAGAAGTCCTATTGTAACAATTATGGGTCATGTTGACCACGGGAAAACAACTTTATTAGATAAAATTAGAAATGCTAATGTTGCAGATGGAGAAAGCGGTGGAATTACACAACACACTGGAGCTTACTCCGTAGAAAAAGAAGGTAAACATATTACTTTCTTGGATACTCCTGGACATGAGGCGTTTACTGCTATGCGTTCAAGGGGAGCTAATCTTACTGATATAGTTATATTAGTTGTTGCTGCCGATGATGGAGTTATGCCTCAAACTAAAGAAGCTATAATACATGCCAATGCCGCAGGAAGCCCTATTATTGTTTTTGTAAATAAAATGGATAAAGAAGGTTCTAATCCTGAAAGAATTAAATCTGAACTAACATCTTATGATGTTGTTGCTGAAGAATTTGGTGGAGATGTTCAATTTGTATATGGTTCTGCTCTTAAAGGTACTGGTATTGATGATTTACTTAAATCAATAAATATATTATCTGAAATTTTAGAATTAAAAGCTAACCCTAATAGAATGGCAATAGGAACTGTTGTTGAAAGTGAAACTTCCAAAACACAAGGTTCTGTTATTACATTAGTAGTTACAAATGGAACTTTAAAAAATAGAGATTTTATTGTTGCAGGAAGTAAATATGGTCGTGTAAGAACAATTTTAGATCCAGCCACTAATAAACTTATTAAAGAAGTTAAACCTGGGTTCCCCGCCATTATTACAGGGCTTAAAGATGTTCCTATTGCTGGAGATAAATTATTTGGTTTTCAAGATGAAAAGTATGCTAAAAAACTTGCTGAAGAAAAAAAAGATATGGACAAAAAAAATGAGCTTAAACATAGAAATGCTTTACAAAGTGTTGACGGGTTAAAGATACTTAATATTATTGTAAAAAGTGATGTTGCCGGGACAAGTGAAGCTGTTAAATATTCTTTAAACAAATTAGAAAGCGATGAAGCAAAAGTTAATGTTATTTCTGCTTCAAGTGGAGAAATTACTAATAGTGATGTTTTATTGGCGTCTGCTTCTAATTCTGTAATTTATACTTTTAATTTAGAGCCCAACAAAAATATTTTAGAAGAGGCAAAAACTAAAGGAATTGAAATTAAAAACTTTTCAATTATTTATAAAATGATTGAAGAAGTTGAAGCAATTATTTTAGGAATGGAAACTCCTAAATATGAAGAAAAACAAATTGGTAAAGGTAATGTTATTGCAACATTTTTCTATTCAAAAGTTGGTACTATTGCTGGAGTTATGGTTGAAGAAGGTAAAGTAATTGAAAATGCTATAGTTAAAGTATTTAGAAATAGTAAAGAGTTCAAAACATCTAAAATTGACTCACTTAAAAGAGAATCTAACAAAACAAAACTAGTTACTGCTGGAAAAGATTGTGGAATGCATATTGCTGGTTTTGATGAAGTAAAAGTTGGAGATTGATTAGAATTTTATGAAGAAGTTAGAATTAACTAATGGCTAATATTAATCATAAAAGAAAAGAAAAAAAATATTTCATTCATGTTTCTGAAATTGTTAGTAATGAATTAACTAATTCAAATATCTCTTTTTCAACAGTTACTGAAGTTAAATTAAGTAATGACTCTTCGTGATTAGATATTTTTGTAAATATTAAAAGTAATGAATCAAAAACTTTAGAGGCTTTAAATAATTCAAAAGGTTTTATTAGATCAAGACTTTCAACAATGGCTGGACAAAGAATTGTACCAAATATTCGTTTTAAAAAGGATGTAACTTTTGAACATGCTTTAAAGATTGAAAAAATAATTAATAAAATTAAAAATGAAGATAATTAATAATATATTCTACTTAAGCAAATATGTTTAAGTTTTTTTATAAAAAAAATAATCATTTTTATGATTATTTTTAATTAGTTTGTTAAATAATTTTTTTGTACTCTTGATGAAATATTAAAAGTTCCTGCTATTACTAAGATTGAAGAAACCATCATAAAAATAGGGGCTCAAATATCTGAAACATAGTTTTTATCATGATTAAAAGATATAATGCCTGTAGCTGTTAAATTGTTTAATAATGGAACAAACGATACTATATATTGATGTTCAGAGTAGAAACTATTTACATGATTTTCTAAATGCAAAACAAAAGACATTATTATAATATAACCAACTGTAATTATTAATCAAATTGTTATAATAATTCCTTTAACTCATTTTTTTAATCCTGAAGCTTGAATAGATCTGCAAACATAACTTACCATTACAAAGAACATAGTTGCTGAAAAAGCATACATAATATATCTTAAAACTAATTCTCCTTCAGCTTTTCCGCCTAAAGATACAATTATTATCAAAGCAATAAATATAGTAAACAATATTTGTAATAAAAATAGTATCGCATCCACAAACATTCTTATAGATAGAATTGTTTGTTTTCTATAATGTAAATAACTAACTCTATTCCTATCTAATTTAGATTTTTCTTTAAAAACTAAAACAAGTCTGAAAATTATTGCATAAATAAGACCCATTACTAAAGAACTTTCTAAATTTTCTGTCATGTATTTCCAAATTCATTTTCCTTCAGAAACACTATGAGTATTATCCATATATTTTTCATGTGGAGATTCAACCGCAATACTAATAATTAACGTTAATAACGGAAGTAAAGAAAGACCTATTACTAATGCTATTTGTCCTCAAGTAAGTTTTGATTTCAATTCACTTCTTAAATATTTAAAAAATTTATTCATTAGAATCTCCTAAACTAATATTTTCGCCTTTAAACACAGATGCTGCAATATTTTTTTCTTTAATTGTTGAATAAATATATTCTTTATCTGAAATAAGAAGTTTATTTAATTTTTTAAAGTTTTCTATTTTGTCAATTGTAATTAAAATTTTATTTTCTTTTTTAATTGCACTCTTTACAAAATTAAGTTTTTTAATAGGTGTTATTTTAACTTTTTCATTCACTTTAACAAAAATATTTTTTTCTATATTTGTTTTAGAATCTACTAGAATACCTTTTTTAAGAACAAAAAATTCTTTTACCATAGATTGAACTACATCCATACGATGAGAAGTTATTATAATAGAAATTTTTTTATTTTTATGCAGATCCATGTACATAGCTTTAACTTTTTCAACCATAACTGGATCTAAACCATCGAATGGTTCATCTAAAAATATATATTTAACACTTGGATTTAAAAAAGTAGAAATTATTTTTACTTTTTGTTGATTCCCTTTTGATAGTTTGCCAATAGGTTTTTTTAAATATTCTGTAAATTCTAATTTTTTTGCAATATTTTCTATAAGAATTTTTGCTTCTTTTTTATTCATGCCTTGAAGAGTTGCAGCCTCAATTAATTGATTAATACTTTTTGTTTTGTTCTTTGGCTCAGCTCCTGCTGCCAAATAAGAAATTGTTCTTTTATCTTCCATTGTAATTGGGTGTCCATCAAAAAGAACATTCCCTTTATATTTTTCTATAAAATCACTAACAATATTAAATGTAGTAGATTTACCAGAACCATTAAAACCGATCAAACCTGTTATTTGGTTATCTGGGAATTTAATAGAAATATTTTTTAAAGCATGTGTTTTATCTTCAAATTTTTTATCTAAATTTTGAATTTCTATCATAAATTTCTCCTTTTATCCATAATTATAAAAAACTATATTTTATATTTTTCTGGATGCTCTTTCATCATTTTTTTAATAAATTCTTTTTTATCCAAATTAGAATATTTTTTATATAAATTTTGTGTTTCAACTATTTCATTTAATGCATATTTTTCATTTTCAAATCCTGAAACAGAAGTTATTCCTTCGTGTTTTCAGTTTTTATATGTACTGAAAAATATTTTTACTTTTTCTAATCATTCTTTTGGTATTTGAGAAATATCAGAAATGTTTTTTTGTCTATAGTCATCGGCATGAACAGCAATTAATTTCGTATCTGTTTCTCCATCATCAATCATTTTCATAGCTCCAACAATTCTTACTTTTGCATAAGTTCCAGTAACAAATTTTTCCTCATTAAAAACTAATACATCTAATTCGTCTCCATCTCAATCAATTGTTTTTGGTATAAAACCATAATTAGCTGGATAAATAAATCCTTCTCTTAAAATTCTATCTACAATAATTGCATCAAGTTTTCTATCATATTCATATTTTATTGAACTACCTTGAGGTATTTCTATTCTTATTATTAATTCTTTATTATGCATTAACTATATTTTACCAATTTTTATAATGTAAATCTAATTTTTTTTAGTTTCAAGTTAAAAAATATGTTAAAATATAAATGCAACATAGTTTGCAGAAAGTAGAATTACTTCTCACCTGGTAGCCATCGCTGCAGGTTCATGCTCAAATAAATTTGTTTATACATATTATTATTTGTGTCTTGAGAAGTGGTTTAACCACTTTTTTATATTTTTAAAAGGAGCTTATTATAGCAATTAATAGAAGAAGAGATCGTTCTAATGGAAAAGTTAAAGAAGAACACTTTGTAAATGAAAAAATTCCATTTAGTAAAATTTTTGTTTTAGATAATAAAGGGAATAAATTAGGAATGATGAATAAAAGAAAAGCCTTGGAATTTGCTAAACAAGAAGGATTTGATTTAGTTATTCTTAGCCCCAATCCTAAACAACCAGTAGCAAAATTATTAGACTATGGTAAGTTTAAATATCAAAAAAAACAAAAAAATAAAGAACAAAAATCTAAACAATCTAAAACTGAAAACAGAGAAGTTAGGATGACTCCACTTATTGGTAGGCATGACTTAGAAGTTAAAAGTAAAAAAACTAGAGAATTTATTTTAAATGGAGATAGAGTTAAAGTTTCTGTAAAATTTAGAGGTAGAGAGTTAGCTAGAAAAGAATTAGGCTACAATAAACTTCAAGAATTTTTTGAAACTCTCGAAGACATTGCAACTATTGCTAAACAACCCGTTTTAAATGGTGGAAGATTTTTAGATATGTTTTTAACTAAAAAGAATCCAAACAAAAAAACTGGTGATAACAAGGTTATAAATAATCAACTTAAAAAGAAAGAAGGAGATAAAAATGCCAAAGATGAAAACTAAAAGTGCTCTTGTTAAGAGAATTAAAGTTACAGCCACAGGTAAAGTGTTAAGAGGAAATGCTTACAGATCTCACCTTGCACAAAATAAATCAAGAAAACAAAAACTTCAATCTAGAAAAAGATCTCAGATGCATTCATCTGATCTTAAAAGATTTAAAGGTATGTTTTAGAAAGGGATAACGATGAGAGTAAAAGGCGGAATAGTTTCAAGAAAAAGACGTAAAAAGTGGCTTAAACTTGCAAAAGGTTATTGAGGACATAAATCAGTAGGTTTTAAAGTTGCTAAGCAACAAGTTGTTAAGTCATGGACATATGCATTCAGAGATAGAAAACAAGTTAAAAGAAACTTTAGAAAATTATGAATTGCTAGAATTAATGCATCAGTTAGACCAATGGGTTTATCTTATTCACAATTTATTAATGGCCTTAAAAAAGCGAACATTAATATTAATAGAAAAATGTTATCAGAACTTGCTATTCAACAACCAAAAACATTTGAAAT
>JAIFTM010000001.1 GCA_019661745.1 Mollicutes bacterium PWAP
TAAGAAGATTTTTTTTAAATGGTTTAGATGTTCAAAAATAGATAAATTAGAAAGTTTAGATAATTGTTCTACATTTTTAAATTTATCAAAATTAGTTAGTTTGTCTCCTCCAATAATAAAAAATAATTCATTTGGATGTTTTGAAAAAAATTTTACTGTGTCAATAGAATAACTCACTCCTTTTCTTTTAATCTCAAAGTCACTTAATTCCATTTTTTCTTCATTAGATATTGCTAAATTTATCATTTTCATTCTATGTTTATCATTGCCAGGTTTAAAATTCTTTCTATCATTTCTTTTATAAAAAGGAATAAAAATAAATTTATCTAAATTTAAATGATCGATTGCTTCTTTTGCAAGATTAATATCTTTTTTTGTGATTGGATTGAAAGACCCACCAAATAATCCTATTTTCATATTAAATATTATACGATGTAAATAAAAAATACCATAACTGGTATTTTTGGTGATTTAACATTTGGTGGAGAGGAAGGGACTTGAACCCTCTACCTCCTGCGTGCAAGGCAGGCGCTCTAGCCAGGTGAGCTACCCCCCCTAATGGTATTTGGTTATAAAAAACCAAATATATGGTGCGAACGAATGGACTCGAACCATCGACCTCACGATTATCAGTCGTGTGCTCTAACCAACTGAGCTACGCTCGCAAATACTTTTGCTAATAAATTATATATAAAAATTAAACATCTAAAAAAAGAATTAACCTTTATTTAAGCAAAATATTTTTTTTCTCAATTAATATAAGAAAATCACCAAAAAATGGTGATTTTAAATTAAAAAATAATTAACGTTTTGAGAATTGTTTTGATTTTCTGGCTTTTTTAAGTCCAGGTTTTTTACGTTCTTTAATTCTAGCATCTCTAGTTAGCATACCATTCTTTTTAAGAATAGGTCTGTAATCAGCGCTAATTTTTAGTAGAGCTCTAGCAATGCCTAGTCTAATAGCTTGGGCTTGACCTGCAAGGCCACCACCTCTAACATTAACTCTAATATCAAACTGCACACCTGTTTCAGTCATAACTAAAGGTTGTTTGGCATCTTTAATTAAAAGATCATTCATTAAATAATCTTTACTTTCTCTACCATTTATCAAAAAATTTCCTTTACCTTTAATTAGTATAACTCTAGCTGTAGAAGATTTTCTTCTTCCAAGCCCTCTATATTGATCTTTCATTATTTAACCTCTAATTTTTCTAGCTTTTGTGCTTGTTGTTTGTGGTCTTCGCCTGCATAAACAAATAGGTTTCTTCTTTGTTTGTCACCTAATTTATTGTGAGGAAGCATACCATAGATAGCCTTTTCAACAATTGCAGTTGGGTTTTTCTTTCTAAGAGTTGCGGCATTCCTAGTTTTAAGTCCACCAGGATAACCTGAGTGTGAATAATATAATTTATTTTCTTCTTTGTTTGCTGTAAGAACTGCTTTTTCAGCATTAATAATTACAACATTATCTCCCATATCAACATGTGGAGTAAATGTAGGTTTATGTTTACCTCTAAGTACTGAAGCAACTTTAGCGGCTAGTTTACCAACTATAATTCCTTCGGCATCAACGATAAATCAATTTTTTTCTACTTCTTTGTGTTTAATCATAGTAGTTTGTCTCATGATAAATCTCCTTTTATAAATTTCATTTAGCTCTATTAAAAAAAATTACGGGACTTTCCTTATTAGTGCTTATTTTATTATATAACAACTTTTATTATTGTATATTTAAAAAATGGCATAAAAAAAATATATTATTTGATTTTAATGGTATTTTTAAAGTATTGTAAATTAATGCCATTTTTCTTTAAATTAAAAGCATCGGATATATATTCATCAATCATTTTTTGAGTTTCATTATTTACTCCTGAAACTTTTAAATCAAATGCATTGTCTTGATGTCATTCATTACCATTTGTATCTATAATTTTTACAGAAATTCTTTCTAATTGTGGCACAACTATATCTTGTAAAGAATCATATGATCCTCAATCTTTATTTGTTATATAAGTATTTCCATCTTTTGTTTTTAATAAAAAATAAATAGATTGCATAGCTTTTATAATCATTTCTTTAGCTTCGGAATAATATATTTTTTTAGAAAAATCTAATTTCAATCCTAAAGTTTGATAAATTTTTTCATTACCATTTGAATCAATTTCATTATGTAATCTCATTTTATTATTACCAAATTCATGAGCATCACTACATCCTACAAGAATAATAGATGAAGAAAATATAGGTAATAAACATAATTTATTTAATATTTTATTTCTTTTTTTCATATTGAATTTATTATATTGATTTTAAAAATAAAAATTTGGAAAAAATTCCAAAATTTTAAAATTAAAAATTATTTTTTTCTCATATCCATTAATAATTTTATGTATTCTTGATCATTTTTTTTATTTCCTAAACGAACACCTTTTAATTTAAGATCATCAGTAAAAGACATTGATCTAAACATAGCAGTATTTTCTAAATAATAATTGTAATCTGTTTTATTCATAGAATTAAGTTTTTTATAGTCATCTTTATCTAAATGAACTTTAAGTAAATCTAAATTAGAAATAACTCTTGAAGCTTTTGAAGATTTAGGTAAAACTACATAACCAGCATCTAAAATGTATTTTTGAAGTATATTAGCAGGAGTTGTATTATGTTTTGCTGAAATAGCATCAATTGTTTTTATTTCATCTTTTGTTAAAGCGGAATCTTTATATCAAAAATTAGGATTATAGTAAGGTCTTATAGAAGAATATCCCATAAGATTAATACCTTTTTCTTTACAAAAAATTTCTATTTTTTTAATTCTTTGAATAACTGAGGCAATAATTTGTAAATCAGAAGGATATTCTCCAGTTTGTTCTTTAATATATTCTATTTCTTCAATAGTGAAGTTTGAAACTCCAACAAATCTAACAAGACCATTATCTCTTGCTCTCATAGCTTCTTTATAAGCAATTAGATTTTCTTCATTACCACATGAAGAATGTAAAAGAATAGTATCTAAAAAAGTAGTATTTAAGTGCTCTATTGATTTTTCAATTGATTTATATGTATTATATTTATAATTCAAAGAATGAATTTTAGTTGTTATTCAAAAATCTTCTCTTTTAACATTGGATTTTGGTCAAGAAAGTCCAATTAATTCTTCATTAAAATAAAATTGTGCAGTATCAATGTGTTTATATCCATTATTTAGAGCTGCAACAATTGTTTCTTCAACTTGCTTGGGATCGTTTATTTCTCATGTACCTAAAGCAACTTTAGGCATATTTTTTATATTTGTTTTAATCATAATATTTTTTTCCTTTTCTTTTTTATATTTTATTTTATTTATAATAATTGGTTTTACTCTACTCATTGATAGTAAAGCTTCTTTTATGCCTTGAGTTCCAAAACCAGAATTTTTAACACCTAAAAAAGGTAAAATATCAGGTCCTCTAGAACTACTTCTATTTAAATTTACTGTACCTGTTTCCATTTGAACGGCAATTTCAAAAAATTCTTCATCATTTTCAGTGAAAACAGAACCTTGCAATCCATAACTACTTTTATTGTGAATTTTAATCGCTTCTCCCAATTCTTTAAATCTTATTATTGGAAGAATAGGTGCAAATGGTTCTTCTCAAGCCAACTTCATATCTTCTGTAATAAAATCAATTAATATTGGATCAACTAAAGTAAATTTTCTTCTACCACCATTTAAAATAGTGGCTCCTTTTTCTTTTGCATCATTCATTAATGAAATAGTATTTTTAGCTGTTCATTCATCAATTAAAGGAGTAACCATGTTTTCTTTTGTAGCAGTACCGACGGAAATCTTTGATACTTCTTCACTTAATCTTTTTGAAAGTTCATCGGCAATAGCTTCATCAACTAAAACCCTTTTTATTGCTGTACATCTTTGACCAGAATAAGAGTATGCGCCTTTAATAATTTCTTTAACAGTTAAATCTAAATTCGCATTTTTAGTGACAATAGCAGCATCTTTGCCACCAAGTTCTAAAACTAATGGAATCATTGAAGTTTTTTCACTAATTCCAATACCAACTCTTTCTCCACCAGTAAAACTAATCATATTAACTTCTTCATGTTCTACAATAACATCGCCAATTTTGCTTCCTCTACCTGTTACATAGTTAAAAGTACCTTTAGGAAAACCTGCTTTATCAAAAAGTTCAGCTACAATAGCGCCACTCAATGAACCTTGTGTTGCGCTTTTTGCAATAACTGTATTTCCAACTAAAAGAGCAGGGGCAATTTTAGCAAGCGAAAGATTAACTGGATAGTTAAATGGACTAATTGCCACAACAACACCAAGACTTTCTCTTGTTAAATGAACTTCTTTCCCTTCAATTTTATGAATAGAAGAGTCAACTATTTCATAGTTTTCTTCAAATTCAATGTATTCTTCAATAGTTTGACTTATGTAATAAACCGTTCTTCTAACTTCACTAAGACTACTTGACTTTGGTTTGGCAATCTCTAGAATCATAGCATCAGCAATTCTATCTTCATTTTCTTCTAATAAAGAAACAAATTTTTTCATAAAAACAATTCTATCTTTGTATGTATAAAATTTTCATTTTTTATAAGCTTTTCTTGCACTTTTAAATGCAAAATCAATTTCTTCTTTTGTTAAAGAAGGCACTGTTCCTGCAACTTTACCAGTTTCGGGATTCATAATTTCTAATTTTTCTTTTTTATCAATGAATTTTCCATTAATATATGCTTTTAATTCCATATTATTCTCCTATTTCAATAAATCTAAACCCTTTTGAGAAAGTTTGATTAAGGTAATTCTTTTGTCATTTATATTTTTTTTCTTAATAGCGAAACCTTTTTTAACTAATGAATTTGAAATTGTTGTAACCTTAACTTTAATAGAATTGATTTCACCACCGTATCCATCTAAAATTATTTGAACCATTTCATTCATTTTTAATTCTTTAGCTTTTAAAGTAAAAATAGCCATCAATTCTTCAAATGTTAAATTGTTTTTATAAGCAATTTTTACATATTTACTTTTTATATTTATAAATTTTTCAAAATCTTTCATTTTTCACCTAAATCAAAATTATTATAAATTAAAAAACATAAGAAATATTAATTATTTTTTCTTAATAGTAATTACAAAACAAACAATTGATAATTGTTTGGATTATTTAACAAATTCAGCGGCTCCTAAAATCCCTGCTGAATTTCCGCTAATTGCAAGATTTATAGAAATATTTTCATACAATAAAAGGAAGAAGTTTTCTTTTGAGTTGTTTTTTAATAATATTAACTAAAATAGTACCGTCATTTGAAGGCCCACCGCCAATAATTATATTATTTATATTCATTGAAAAAATCATTGTAGTAATATGATTGATTAAATATTGCAAGCTATCTTAAAGTATTTTAATAAATTCTTTTTCTTTTTTCAATTCAATTAAATTATATTTTCTTATATCTTCTTTTAAAGAGAAATTAATTCCGGCATTTTTAATTTTATTTTGAATATTAATTGCACTTGCTTCAGCTTCAATACAACCATTTAATCCACAATTTAATTTTTTTTAATCCAAAAATTTCTCCATGACCCAATTCGCCTGCAAAATCATTTTCTCCTTCAATTAATTTTCCATCAATAATAATACCACCACCAATACCTGCCCCGAGTGTATACATAATTAAATTATTTTTTCTTTGTAAGTATTTTTCAGCTAAAGCAGCGGCATTTGCATCATTAATAACGCTAATTTTTTTATTATTATATTTCGATATTTATTTTTTTACGTCAAAATTTTCTAAACCTAAGTTTACAGAAAAAGTTATTTTTTTTGTTTTATTATCTACAAAACCTCGAATAGTAATGCTAATCTCCGTATATTCATTTTCTTTTATTTGTAAATTTTTAAAAATATTGCCAAAAATATTTTCTTTTACAGTTGGGATCGTATGATGTTTTTCAATAGTTCCATTTGTTTTAACAATTCCAATTTTAGAGTAAGTTCCACCTAAATCAATTACTAAAATTTTTCTCACAATATTTATTCTATTCCTCCTTGAAGTAAGTAATACAAAATAAATTCTTAAAAATTTTATCATTTCAAGGTTTGCATCAATTTCTATTGAAAAATCACTTGTTTAAGGCATTTTAATAATTTTAGCTTCTTTAAATTTTTTAACAACGCCTATATTAGTTGCATCTGTAGTCAATAGAAAGTCTTTTTCTTGTATCCCATTTATAGAAATATATTTTTCTACAGTTAGAGATTCCATTGTTCTTGAAATAAAAAATGTTTTATAGTTATATTTTTTAATATCATTTAATTTTGAGACCAATATAACTTTATATCTATTTATTTTTAGTAATTCTTTTAAAAAGCAAGCGGTAGGACTACAACTTTTTGATGTAACAATAATTATATTTTCATCTTTAGATTGATTTATTAAATTTAAATATTCTTTTGTTTTATTGAAATTTGCTTGCATCGATTTATTTATTGAAGATATAAGATTTCCAAAATTATCAAAACCTTTTCTTCTACAATAGCGACTAATGGTTACATTACTAATCCCAGTTTCCAAAGAAACTTGTTTCATGATTTCTATAAGTTTATTATTCTCAATACTACTTTTAAAATATTTGGATAATTTAATATCATTTTCATTTTTTGACATTTTTTCTACTTTTTTTAATTATATAAAGTTAAATAAAAGCCATCTTATAATGATATCTTAATAAGTTTTATTTTCCTAATAATTATTTTGCAGTTGCAATAACTTTTTCAGAATTAGCTAAAGCATATGCAGCAGGTTCAATAACAACAACCGGTATTTTTCTAGCCACTAATTCTTCAAATTCTTCTTGTAAATAAGAAACTTGTGGTCCTAACATAAAAATTTCAAATTCGTTAACCATTCCTTTTGCCGTTTCGGAACCATGAGGTTCAACTCTACCAGTCATCCCATTTTTTTTATAATAATTTTCAATTGATCTTTCTAACATTAATGTTGACATCCCTGCTGAACAAGCTAATAAAATATTTAATTCCATTATTTTTTCTCCTTTATTTTAATATGAAAATTATTTCACTTTTATAATTCCTTTTTAAAAAGTGAAAATATTTTCACTTTTTAATTTAAAGATTCAATGAATTTAACTTTTTCTAAATCAATGACTTCTTCAAGTTTTTTGTATTCTTTAAACATTCCATTATTTCTTGATGTTTCTCTTAATCATTCAGCAGATTTTTTCTCTTTACAATCAAGCGTTTTTCTATCAAATTCAATAAAACCATAAGTATTTTTATAAACATTTACTCATGATAAACAATCAAATATTGCTCACATATGATAACCAAATATATTTGAGCCTTCTTCAATTGCTTTATGCAAGTACTCTAAGTGTTCATTAACAAAAGCAATACGATAATCATCTTGGATTTTTCCAGTTTTATCTTTGTATTTATTTTCATCTTGAACATCCATTCCATTTTCAGAAATATACATTGGTATATTATTGTATCTTTCTCTAATTAATTTTGCACCATCATAAATAGCTTTTGGAAAAATTTCTCATCCTCTAAAAAAATTTTTTGCGTGCATTTTTTCATTCATAAGATTCAGAATATCTATGTAGAATATTTTGATTTTTATCAATTTTCTTGGGGCTTGAACTCTAGCAGGAGCATAAAAATTCATTCCTACAAAATCAACTTTTGTTTTTGAGATAATTTCCAATTCATCTTTTGTATATTTGGGGAGAAGATTTTCTTTTTCCAATAATTCTTTTAAATCTTTAGGTATTTCGCTTTTAACCATCATATCTAAAAAGGAAAAATTATGAAGCATATTAAAAATATCTGCTGTTTTTTGATCTTTTTCAATAATATTTTTGCCATATTTTGCATAAGCAGGCGCAATATTTACAATAACCTCTATTTTGGCCAATTTATTGCTATATTTTTGGATTACAATATTTACAGCTTTACAATGAGCCAAAATAGCGCCATAAGAAGCATCAACAAATTTTTTACTATCATTTAACTATATTTGGATAATGATTACCTGTAATATATCCATGTAGTGTTGGAACAATGGTTTCATTCATAGTGGCAATATATTTAACTTCATCTCCATATTTTTCAAAAATAAAATCAACAAATTTTGCAAATTCATCAGTAACTTCTTTGTTAATTCAACCACCTTTTTCAAATGCTCATAATGGCAAATCAAAATTATGAATAGTCATTATTAATTCAAGATTATTCTTTTTAGCTTCAGCAATCAAAAAATGACAGTATTGGATTGCATCTTTATTTTTAGTTTTTCCATCAGGAAATATTCTTGTTCAACTAAAAACTAATCTAACACTATTGGTGCCTATATTTGAAAAAAATTTTAAATCATTTTTTCAATATTCAATAAACATATTAGTTTTTCTACTGTTTCTCCATTGAAAAATTTTTCTGGTTTAGTTTCTTTCATTATGTCTCAACCTGTTTTTCTTTTTAATTGACCTTTTTTATAACCATCTGATTGTTCTGATGCAGCTGTGACACCTCAAAGAAAACCGTTTGGAAATTTCAATAATTCTTTTTTTCATTTATTTCCTTCTTTCAAAAATATTATTATTTTTTATCAGTTGATTAATTATTAATGAAAATATTTTCACTTTCATAAGTTTTAAATATTAAAATATCTAATATATATGTATGAAAAAGAAAAAATTAGGAATATCACTTTATCCAGAAAAAGTGAATGAAAAAGAATTAATTGTTTATATAAATGATGCTGCTAAAGCAAAATTTGAATATGGTTTCATTAATTTTTTATATATGAAAAACAATAAAGAAGGTTTGGGGAAACTTGAAAAATATAAAAGAATTTTATTGCATGCAAAAAATAAAGGAATAAAAGTATTTGGCGATGTAAATCCAGAATTTTATGAAGATTTTGGTTTACAATTGAAAGAATTTGATTTTTTTAATGAAATGGGTTTATATGGTCTACGCTTTGATGAAGGCGCTGCTCCACAAGTTATAAAAGAATTAACTACTAAAGAAATGCATATTCAAATAAACGGTTCAAATTTTATAGATTTAAAAACATATAAAGATAAAAATGTTGATCTTGCCATTTTGAATGCTTGTCATAATTTTTATCCTTTAAAATTTACAGGCTTAAATAAACAAAAATTTATTGAATATTCAAATTATTATAATACTCAAAAAATTGACGTTAGCGGTTTTATTTCAATTGATAATGATGGATCAAGAATAGGATCATGAGATGTTAATGATGGAATGCCAAGAATTGAAGAACATAGAGATATGAATATCTTTAATGTTTTAGAAGATTGCCATAAATATAACGGCATTAATATTTTAATTATTTCTAAACATAGATTATCGGTTGAATAAATTTTAAAAATGAATAAAATAAATGAAAAGTTTCATTATTATAAAGAACAAAAAATATTTAATTTAGAAATCAAACTAAGAGATCATATTTCTTTTATTGAAAAAAATATTTTACTTAAAAATAAAGGTTTTAAGCACGCAAATAGACTAGATGAAACTGATTTTCATATTAGAAACACATACAGCAGAATAAGATAAAAAAATGAAAACATAATTTCTTTAGATAAAGAAAATAAATTATTTAAAGAAGGAGATATTTTAGTATTAAATAACAATTCAAACAGATATAAAGGAGAGGTTTGAATTGTGAAACAAGAAATTTACAACTATCAAAATAGATTTAATTTAGTAGGAACTATTACAAAAAAAAGACAAAGAAAAATTACAATTTATTTTTGGAGGAGATGAATTCGTAATGAATGAGAAAACATAATGTCAAAAATTAATTGAGAACAGGTTTCAATGAATTTAATTACTGAAAGTGGACAAGCAAAAAGCGCCGCTATGATTGAAATGAGAGCTGCAAGAAAAAATGATTTTGAAAAAGCAGAAGAGAAAAACTTGATTTTAAAGTATTATTTTTACATGCTGAAGATCAATTACTCACAACACAAACAATTATTGCTTTAGCAGAAGAAATTATAATATTGCACAAAGAAAAAGCATTATTACAAGAAAAATAGTAAAAACTTTTTTTCTTGTAATAATGCTTTTTTTATTTTACAAAAACAAAAAAATACTCATGATAATTTCATGAGTATTTTTTAAAATGTAATGTAACCTTTTTTATTATATTTTTTAATATAAACTTTAGAATCATAGTCCATTTCATTACCATCAATCACTTGGACTAAATTCTTTTGAAGCAAGAATGATCTATAGAGCGTTATTTTTTAGCAGTAATTTTATATACTTCATCTGAAATTCCGAATAAAGTTCTATCACCCTTCATTCACTCAATATATTCAACTTTAACTTTTTTAGAAAAAATACCTTTTCTAACATTGCAACTAATTCTATTTTTAGTTCCATTTTTAGAAAAAAATTGTAAAGTTATTCTACATATTTTTGGTGAATTTTCATAAGTGATTACTTTTAGCTCTTGGAAAGTTTTTCCTTTAGTTTGAAGTTTTGCACCTAAAAATACATCTTCATGATTATATTTTGGTTTAATGTCTTTTAAAACATAGTCTATTACATGTTTAAATATTAGTTGTTTATTTGTTTCTTTTTTAATAGTTAATGTTCTTCCAAAAGTTAATATTCTTCTATACTCTGAAATTAAAGATGTGTATTTTCTTTCATCGTTTAATTCTTTATAAGATGATTTATTATCTTTTGTTTTTGTTTGATTTTTTGTTTATTTATTGTTATAAGACATATTTATATTATTACATTAATATGAATACTAATATTCCTGCTGTTAAAAATATTACAAATAATATAGAACAAACTATTCAGGATCATTTATGAAACTGTGAATGTCTATATGAAATATTGCCATATCTAATTTTTCTATATCTAAGAGAAAAACAAATAAAGAATGGAATTAATATACAAACTAAAAACAATATTAATAATACAATCGAAAGTGTTACCATAATAAAATTATTAAATTAGATTTTTAAAGCTGTTTCTACAGCGCTATCAATAATTGAATCATCATCATCAACTAATTTATTTTTTTGTCAAACAAATGCTTGTTTAGCATCTTTTCCTTATGAAAACAATTCTTAAAGAATTGTTTTCATAAGTGTAACATCAATATTATTACCACTAACTTTTTGAGTAGTTTTAATATTTTTTAATTCTATTGTTATTTATTCTGCTCTTTTTTCAATATGAATTAAATCGTAAGCTAGTTTAACTAAACCATTTTTATATTTTGATGGTTCTTTTAATGTACTTGTTACGTCTCCTTCTTTTATACTTAATTTTTCAGCAGATTTTAAAACTTGTAAATGATTTCTATCATCAATATCAAAAATTAATACATCGCCAACAATATGTTTTAAATGTGAAGAATCAGGAATAGATACAAAATATCTTACGCCATTATCATTAGCAATATTTACGGTTCAACTTTTTTTATGATTATTTAAAGCAATGCCAACACCAATAGCAGTACCACCAGCAAATAAAACTCCTAAAGAAGTTCCAAGAATAATTCAACTTTTTTTAGTCATTATTTAGCAACCTACATTTTTTTTACTTCTTCTTTTTTATCTTTCATTTTTTTGCTTTTTTTGTGCTCTTTTTGTTGAAAGAACAAATGGGAAATAAACACCAAATAATGTAGAAATTGATAGAATCGCAACTATTTCTGCTCTTCAATCGAATTGCGATGCAATTAGAAGGTATAGAAGAGGAGGAGGAGTTGTTCAAGGAGCTAATTTTTTTTGTTAGAGGAAGATTCATTCATTCAATTTTAATGGCAGCTATAGGTCATAAGACGGCAAGCATTGGTCCAAATACATATGGAATAAAGTATTTAAAGTTAAATAGAATTGGAAATCCAAAGATAACTGGTTCATTAATTTCAAAAATTCCAGTCGGAAGCGCAAATTTTGCAGCCTCATACTCTGAACCACCTTTAAGAATTCATAGAGTTAAAATAACTAAAGGTAATGTTCCACCGGCACCACCGATATATCCAAATCCATTGTAAACACCTTCAAAAAATACATTATGACCACCATTAATATTACCAATTAACAAAATAAGAGCAATAGGTCTAAAAATACCATTTAGTGTATTGGGCCCATGAATTCCGAAGAAGAATAAGAATGAAACCATGAATACATAAACAAGTAATATCCCAATATCAGCACCACTTTGCGCAAAACTAATAAATGGTTTTGTAACAACAATATCAATTACATATGATAATGATTGAATTGTTCCATCATTTGTAATTGTTACTCCTTCATTAGCAAAGAAAAAATCATACCAACTGTAAAGTTTTAATACTGTAGCGGAAAGTAGTGTTAGAATAGCAGGTAATAATGCTGAAAAATCTCTGCCAACTGCCGGAGGACTCCACCAAGCATTTTAATTTGTAATTTTTCTGACTTCATTAAAAATGAATATAATTCAGGTCCAAGTATCTCAGCAACAATTGCCATAATTTCATGATTTGGGGCAAATATACCTATATCAATATCACTAGAAGAAGAAGAAGAAGAAGAAGAAGAAGAATAAAATTATTAACATTCCAACAGAAACAATTCCACTCATTATTGGATTTTTTGTTCTACGAATTGATGACATTGAAAAACCAATTAATAATGTAGCATATAGTGTCAATTGACCTAATGTCGCAGTATTAATTTATCCAAAAAATATTTGGCCAAATTTCGCAATTTGTTGTCATTTATCATCTAAAACTCATGTTGTATATCTATTTAATAATGATGAGGAAGCAACTGTTGTATAACCATTTGCATGAGCAATCAATCCTAAGATTGATGTTTTTTCAGCGCCCTATCCTGCAAAAACAATTGTAATAAATAATACTGCAACAGCGCCAGCAATTGTAAGATGTAGTGAAAGTGCAAATCCATCACGCAATGCAGAAAGGTGTTTTTGTTGACCTATTTTCCCTAATGGTTTAGTTATTTTTTGAAATCTTAATGAAGCTGGATTTTTCTTTTTCTTTTTTTCAGCTTTGGGTTTTTCTTTAGTTTTAGTAAACATTATTTTGCACTCCTTTCTCTTTTGTTGACTCATACTTTTCTGATGTTCCTGTTTTATTCTTTTCCTTATCCATTGATAAATAGACAATACCAAGAATCATGAAAACAAAGTTAATGGAGAAAGATGCAACCACAGCAGTAAGGAATTTAGTTTTATTATGAAGCATTATTGGAGATCAAGTAATTGCAAATCTAATTACAAATATTAATACAAATACAACAAAAAATCCTAATCCTAATAATCCGTCATTTTCATCAGCAGTAACACCTTGTTTAGTTGTGGCAACAAATACAATACCAAGTATTAAGAATAATAACTCAATTCCAGCTAAAATAGTAACGTTAATGAGCCTTCCTTTTAATTTAAAATTCATTTTTTCCTTTTAATTTTTTAAATAAATTGTAAGATATTTGTCTTACTTAATAATTATCTTTTTTAAATGAAAGTATTTAATAAAGTGAAAATATTTTCATAAAAATAAAAAAGAAAATAAAAAAATACATTTCGAAAAATGTATTTTAAATTTTTAAAGATTGATTATTTAAATTCAATAATATTAGAATTTTTAGTAACTTTTCCTTTTGAAGAAGGAACTTTTACTACACCTTTTGAAGAAGGAACAGCTAGAACTACAACATCAGCAGTAGGAGCATTCTTTCTAACAAATTCTAAATCAACTTTAGCTAAAATAGCTCCAGATTCAATTTTATCTCCTTGTTTTACTTGAGATTCAAATCCTTTACCATTTAAATTAACTGTATCAACACCGATGTGAACTAGAATTTCTACTCCTTCATCTGTTGTAATACCATAAGCATGACCTGTTGGGAATACTGTTGAAAGTGTTCCAGAAACTGGAGAAAATACAGAACCAGATTTTTTAGCAGATAAAGAAACTACTACACCTTTTCCCATAATTCCATTTGAAAATACACCGTCATTTAAAGATTTTAATGATCTTAGAGTACCAACACCAACTGATTTAGCAATAACTGGTAAAGCTAAACTTTTTGAAGAAGATTTTGTTTTAGTTTCTATTTTAGAAGAAGAACTATCAAAATTTAAATCAGCGCCAATATTTGCTTTAATATTTGTATTTAAAGAATCTACAGCAGGACCAATAATAACTTGAATATGTCCATTTCCAATAAATGAAACACCAACTGCGTTAGATGGATATTCTTTAAGAGAATTTGTATCTACTTTATCTTTAGAAACAATGTCATATCTTAGTCTTGTTGCACAATTAGAATATTTTTTAATATTATCTCATCCACCTAAAGCCATAATAATAGCTTTACCTTGATCTGTTAAAAGTTTTGAAGAATCATTAGAAGATTTTCCTTTATTCCTAAAGTCAGCTTTTGAGAATAATTTTGTATTACCACCTCTACCTGGTGTTCCTAAGTCTTTTTTCGTAATTGCAAAATAAAATACAAAGTAGTAGATAGGCGCATATCCAGCTCCTATAACAAGTAATCATCAGAAATGAGTACCTTGTTGCATTGGTAAAACACCATAAATAATAAGATCTAATATACCGCCTGAGAATGTCATTCCAACATGAACTTGCAAAATATTAGCTAACATATAAGAAACTCCCATTAATACAGCATGGAATCCTCAGAATAATCAAGGAGCTAAGAAAACGAATGTAAATTCAATTGGTTCTGTAACCCCTGTAGTAAATGAAGTAATGATTGCAGGAATAATAGTACCAGCAGCCATTTTTCTGTTTTCTTTAGGAGCTGCCATAATCATAGCAATTCCAGCGGCAGGAAGACCGAATAACATAACTGGATAAGCACCATCCATAAATCTACCTAAGTGCAATCCAAGTTGTTTTTGAGCAAAATCAAATGCTTGTAATGAGTGAGAATTACCATTAGCATCATTCCAAAGAACATTGTTTGGAAGTTTACGAACAGCTTGTCACATGTTTACATCTCCAGTTGCAGCAGGATTTGTTAAAATAGTTTGATCTGATGCGTTAACTAAAACATTACCATTTTGAGCTCAATCCATATAAGCATCATGAAGATTACCACCGGCAGATGTTCATCATAATGGAGCATAGAAAACGTGGTGTAATCCAATAGGAATTAAAGAACGTCTAATAATACCAACGATAAGCGAATCAATTCCTCCCGGAAGATCAGCTGATCATTTACCGAAAGCATTAAGACCATAACCAATATATGGTCATATAAGAAGCATAAAGAATGATAAAGGAATAACAGCAACAACTGAAATTAATCCAACAAACTTTTTACCTCCAAAGAAACTAATTATAGTGGGTAATTTGATTGTGTGGAATTTGTTATATAAAGTAGCAACAAGTCCTCCGACCAAAATTCCACCAAAAATTGATGAATTTATTGATGTAATACCAATATTTGAACCAACAATTTTATCTAAAGCAACAGGATCTCTACCCGCACCTTCAAATAATATTTTTCAACCTTGATGATAACGAACAAAATATTGTTTAGCGCCTTTATCATAATGAGAAATTAATGATTGACCGGAATTATTTGCATCTAATCCACCAGTTTGCAAATCAGTATAATCTTTAGAAAAAGTTTCTGTTATAAATACTGATTGGATTGAATTAAATACAGCAAATCCAACAATAAATGCAAAAACCCCTACTCCAGCTTCATCAGTGAATGAAACTACAAGAGCAGCACCAAATAATATGGGCATGTTATTGAAAACAGGTCCACCAAGATTTTCTAATAAAATACCGAAAGTTTTTAAAGAAGTATCACCATTCAATAAACTTGCTTCGGTTTTTATAGTAGCCCCAACTCCAAGGAAAAATCCAGCTACAGCCATAACAGCAATAGGTAACATAAATGCTCCAGAAATTCTAGAAAGGAAAATTTTTCCTTTACCTTTGTTATTATTAACTTTAACTTTACGAACTTTTTCTTGGCCTTGAGAAGTCGCAGAATTATCTACGACATTTTTTGTATTAGCCATTTAAGTGTCCTTTCTTAAAATATAAATCGTAATAGAAGTCTATTACTTATTTATTATACTTAATTAAAATTAATCATATATATTATTAATATATGTCTTGTATATACAAGCATTTTTTTAAAATAAAAATAAGATTTTAATCTTATTACATAGTACTTAAAGTACTTCCGGTTAATCATGCGATACCAATAATAAACAATACTAAGCCTATAAAAATAGGTAATAATAAAATGATTCTTTCGCCAAGTGGTAAAAACATTCCAGTCTCATCATATTTAATATCAATTCTGTTGTATTTAATTTTGTATTGTTTAAGTTGTTCAGATTTATAATTTTTCATTCTTTTTTTTGTAAAGTAGTAACAAGACATGGCAAAAATTCCTAAAATAATTAAAGAGACTCCAATTACAATAAGCCCCGTTTGTGTTAAATTATCTAAACCAGGCAATTTAGAAATTATTGGTATAGGTGAAGTGCTTTGGTTAACGACTGACATATTTCTCCTTAATTATTTTATATTAAAAAATTCTTTATATAAATCATTAGATTTAACAACAATATCTTTTTTGTTATAAACATCATTAATTAAAGAAGATGCTATATTTGTTCTAAATGATTCCATTTCTGTAATGTTAAAGTAATATACATTTATTATAATAAAAAAAATTCCATCATTATTAAAAGCTTTAATATTTTTAACATATTTATTTTTCAATAACTCTAAAAT
The DNA here is from genome assembly GCA_019661745.1 of Mollicutes bacterium PWAP. GTDB lineage: Bacteria > Bacillota_I > Bacilli_A > Mycoplasmatales > Metamycoplasmataceae > JAIFTM01. Next base: position 16,831 of record JAIFTM010000001.1, read on the forward strand.
TTTATTTTTAATTTTAGAGTTATTGAAATTATCTTTAGCATCATCCCCATAAAAATAGATTTTTCTTTTTCTTTCAAAAGAAATATTTTCTTTCAAATTAGATTTTATTTTTTTTGTTGAAACAATGAAATTTCCAAATTTTTTTGTATTATTAGAAAACTCTAAAAAAATTTGGTTTTTTCTATGCTTAAATAAAAAAGATCAATTTAAATTATGATAGCTAATGCCATAAACTTTAATATTACTATTTTCTAAAATATTAGAAGTATTTTCAATAACTTGAGGTTTATTATTAATTATTTCAATAGGTTTATTTTTTAAATTATATTTTGAAGATTTAAAGATGATTCCTTCTTTTTCATAAATTTTATTTAAAACTTTATTTTTGTTTTTTATTGAGCCCAAAACCTCTTCATTATATTTAAGAACGTTTGCATAGTAAATTATTGGTGGAACAATTAAGAAAAAAAATATTCAAGAAGTAATATGAGCAAACAAACTTACATTACTTGGCTTGTTTATTCTGTCAACTATCATTTCTAAATCATATTTAAAATCTAATGAAAACAATTCATTCCATTTTTTAATGTCATTTTTTTTAATATTAAATTTTTTATTCATAATTTTAAACTTTCATTTCTAAGAATTTAATTCTTTTTTCTTTTTTCTTTTTATAAACAATGCTAATTGGTGGACAATTCAAAAAAGTTAATTCATCAAAAATAAAAGATTCTTTATTTTTGTTTTTTCCTAAATTTAGTTTTTTTTCACTAGAAAATAAAATATATTTTTCATACTTAATTAATATATTTTCGAAAAATTTAATTTTAATATTATTTAAATTTTGCAATTTTTTTCCATTTTCTAAAACAATTATATTATTTAAATTTAATTCTTCTAATTTTGCTAATTGAACAAAAACATTTGAATCAGAAACTTTATATCCTTTTGTTGCAATAACATCTATTACACCAATAGACACAAGTTTTTTTAAACTTTCTCTAGCAGTTATTCTACTACATTGAAATTTTGTAGATATTTGGTTTTCACTCATAATAAATTGACCAGGGATTAATTCACAATTAATTATTTTTTTAATTAATCAATTAA
>JAIFTM010000023.1 GCA_019661745.1 Mollicutes bacterium PWAP
AAAAAAGAAAAAGAAAAAAGCAAAATATAATAAATTTATGAAAAAAGAAATTATTATAAATTTAAGTAAAGAATTAAACATAAATCCAAATCAAACATTAGTTGTTTTAAAAATGCTTAGCGAAGGAAATACTATACCTTTTATTGCGCGTTATAGAAAAGAACAAACAAATGGGTTGGATGAAGAAAAAATTAGTGAAATTGGAAAAAAATATAAATATGAATTAGAACTTGCAGAAAGAAAAGAAACAATAATTACTATATTGGAGAAAAATCAAGTTATTAGCGAAGAAATTAGAAATAAAATAAAAAAAACTAATAGGAAAAGTGAATTGGAAGCTATTTACGAACCTTTTAAAATTGGTAAAAAAACAAAAGCTAGTGAAGCTGAAAAATTAGGTTTAGCGCCACTTGCAAAAAGAATATTGGAAGAAACAAATACGAATTTTAATTATTTAAATGAAACTAAAAAATATTTAAATGAAAATGTTCCTAGTATAGAGTTCGCAATTGAACAAACAAAATTAATAATAGCTCAAATGATTTCAACAAATATTGATTTAAGAAAAATTGTAGAAAAAAATATAAAAAAATATGGACTAATAATAAATAAAGTAAAAAAAGGAAAAAAGGAAAAACCTGAATCTTCTAAATATAGAATTTATTTTGAAACTAAAATTAGTATTAATAGAATTAAAAGTTATCAAATTATGGCAATAAATAGAGCCGTTAAAGAAAAAATAATAAATTTAAAAATTGAGTATAAAGTTAAACCTATTGAATATGATTTAAATAACAAATTATTTAAAATAAAAGGCACTGGAAAAATTATTCTAGAATCTTTAAAAGACTCTTTAGAAAGGTTAATTTTACCCAGTGTAGAAACAAAAGTTTGAAAAGATTTATTTAATAAAGCTGAAAAAAGTTCTATAGAAGTTTTTGCTTCATCTTTAGAAGATGTTCTTTTAGAACCGGCAGTTAAAGGTAAAAATATATTAAGTATTGATCCGGGTATTGTTTCTGGTTGTAAAGTTGCAGTTATTGATAAAAATTCTAACGTTAGAGGCATTTCAACAATTTTTCCATTTAAACCTAGAAATGAAATTGATAAAAGTAAGTCAATTATTGAAAATATGGTTGAAAAATTTCAAGTAGATATAATTGTTATTGGTAATGGAACGGCAAGTCGTGAAACAGAAGAAATTATTGCATCATTAATTAGGAATAAAAGAATTAGAATTAAATATGCTGTTGTTTCAGAAGTCGGCGCATCAATATATTCTGCTTCTAAAATTGCTATTGAAGAATTTCCTGATTTAACAGTTGAAAAACGTAGTGCCATTAATATTGCTAGAAAATTTCAAGACCCTATGAATGAAATTATTAAAATGGATCCTAAAAGTATTGGAATTGGGCAATATCAGCATGATGTTAACCAAAAAGAACTAAAACAATCATTAGATTTTAAAATTGAAAAAGCAATTAATCTGGTTGGTGTAAACATTAATACAGCAACAAAATATATTCTTTCTCATATTTCGGGAATTTCAAAAAAAGTTGCTGAAAATATCGTTGATTATAGAAAAGAAAATGGTGCTTTTAAAAATAGAAAACAAATTAAAAAAGTAAAAGGTTTAGGTCCTAAAGCATATGAACAAGCAGTTGGATTTTTAAGAATATTCAACACTAATTATTGAGATAGAACCCAAGTTCATCCAGACATGTATGAAAATGCTGAAAAAATAAGTTCTTTTTTAAATATTGATTTAGAAAATATTGATAAAAATATTTTAGAAAATATTGATTTAGAAAATTTGAGTTTTGAAATTAACATTGATAAATATTCATTACAAATAATATTGGATGCATTATTAAATCCAACAAAAGATATTAGAGATTCTAAAGAAGGATATTTGCTAAGAGAAGATGTTTTAAAAGCGAGTGATTTAAAAATAGGCGATATATTGAAGGGGACAATTCAAAATATCACTGATTTTGGAGCATTTATATATATTGGAATTAAAGAAAGTGTATTTATACATTGAAAGCAATTAAAAAATGAAAAAGAAAATTTATCTATTGGTAAAGTTATAGAAATTGAATTAATTGGTATTGAATTAGAAAGAAAAAGAATAAGTGGAAAATTAGTTTAAATAATACTTATTCTTTTTGATTATATATATAATAACAAATATATTTAAAATTAAAAAAAGGAGAAAAATAATATGACAAGATTAGTAAATGCTAGAGAAATTATACAAAAAGCTTATGAAGGTAAGTATGCTATTCCTCACATTAACATTAATAACTTAGAATGAGCTAAAGCAGTTCTTATAACTGCACAAGAGAAAAATTCACCAGTTATTTTAGGTGCTACAGGAGGCGCAATTAAATGAATGGGAGGTTTACAAACTGTTTCAGGTATGGTTAATGGTCTTATGGAAGATCTTAATATTACAGTTCCAGTAGTATTGCATATTGACCATGGTTCATATGAACTTTGTAAACAAGCATTAAATAAAGGATTTACTTCTGTGATGTATGACGGTTCACATGAACCTTTTGCAACAAATTTAGAAAAATCTAAAGAACTTGCTCAGTTAACTGCTGCGAAAAATATTTCACTTGAAGTTGAAGTTGGAACAATAGGTGGAGAAGAAGATGGAATTGTTGGTGATGGAGAAGTTGCTAAACCAAAAGAAATTGCTCAATTAGCTGCTTTAAATCCAGCAATGATTGCTGCTGGAATTGGAAACATTCATGGACCTTACCCAGAATCATGAACTTCATTGGCATTTGAAGCTATTGAAGATATTTCAAAAGCTGCAGGTAGAGGTTTAGTTTTACATGGAGGTTCTGGAATTCCTGTAGAACAAGTTCAAAAGGCAATTTTAATGGGCGTATCTAAAATTAATGTTAATACTGAATTACAACAATCTAATGCTGCCGCAATTAAAGAATTTGTTATTTCTGGTAAAATTGATCAAGGCAAAAATTTTGATCCTAGAAAACTTCTTGCTGGTGGTTTTGAAGCAATGAAAGCAACAGTTGCTTCAAAAATGGATGAATTTGGTTCAACAAACAAGGCTTAATATTTTTAAAATACTGACTATATGTTAGTGTTTTTTTTATTTATTATAAAAAAATATATTAATCCAAATCAATTCATAAACCTTTATTGTTGTCATTTTTTAAAATAATATCAGCAATTTTTTTACAATTAAAATTGCCATTAGAAGGAGTTACAGATTTAACATTTGGTAAAATCATTGCAGACAAATCGTTATCAGAATCACCAAAAAAAGTAATATTTGCATCACTACCAAGAACCTTATTTATGGCCGAACCTTTTGAAGAGTGTTTTTTAGTTATTAAAATAAATAATGATGTTGATAAGTTTATTACATATTTAATATTCCATTTTTTACTCATAATTCAATTAAAAGTTTTTTTGGCTTCATTTTTTGATTTAAAAACCAACCTTAAGTGATTTGCATGAGAATTTTTAAAATCTTTTAAATCCTTAACTTTTGTTTTGTATCTTTTTAAAATTTCTGTAGCATATTCTTTTTTATCAATATAAAAAGAACCATCATCGCCACTTATAGTGATTGCAAATTTACCACTAAGTTTTTCTATTAAATTAACATTAACTTTATTAAAATGAGTTTTCCCATTGTAATCTATTCTACTGCCATTGTAACTAATTGTTAAAGATAACAAATTAAATGTTTTTGGTGGTAAATTTTCTTTAATAGCAAAATATGGTCTTCCGGTTGCAATTGCTAATTTATAGCCTTTTTCATATGCATAAAAAAGAAATTCATTTGTGAGTTTAGGTAAAATATAATTATCATTTAGAAGTGTTCCATCCATATCAAAAATTAATCATTTATTATTCATATTTTAATTATAACTTCCAATATAAAAAGAAAAAATAAAAACTCAAATTCTCAACCACAAGAAAATGAGCACATGTGGTGTGAAC
>JAIFTM010000024.1 GCA_019661745.1 Mollicutes bacterium PWAP
TATAATTCATTTTTTATAAAAATTAATATTTTTTCATGTCTTTTTTAGCATCTCTTTTTTTGATATATTGACGCTTATCAATTTTATTTCTACCTTTTGCGGTTGAAATATCAACTTTAACATAACCACTATTACTGAATTTTAAAACAGTTGCCACTATTGTTAGGCCTTCAACTTTTTTAGATTTTTTTATTTTTATAATTTGTTTTTTAGAAAGTAAAAGTTTTCTAGATCTTTCTGTTTCTCCTGAGGAGTTCATATATTTTTGAATATGCATTCCAATTAAAAAAATTTCGTCATTTTTTATTGTTACATAAGTATTATTAATTTGTGCGTTTCCTAATCTAATACTTTTAACTTCTCAACCCTCTAAAACAATTCCTGATTCATATTTATTAATTAGTTCATAGTCAAAATATGCTCTTTTATTTTTTGTAATAACTTTTGCCATTACCCAATTACCTTTGTTGCAGCTAAAATAATAAATATTATTGCTGCTGTTAAAAAAAATCCTCAAATATAATAAATCAATGATTTTATTGTTTGTTTAGAATAATCATTTAATCATAAAGGATGATTTTTATTTTTTCTTATTTCTGGATTATTTTTTAAATAATTTCTATGTTCCAAAGAACCTTTAATCGTATTATTTGAATGTTTATTATAATTAAGCCTCAAAACTTTCCCAGGTCCTTCAAACAAAATTGAGTTTTCAATGAAGTAATTAAATAATTTTGCTTGATTTAACTCATTTTTTTTAGAAATTTTTAATCCCAATTCACTTAGAGCTTCATCTATTTTGGGATCTTTTTTTATAAAATTATATCCACCCCTAACTAAAAAAGTATTTTTTAATGAAACCAATTTATATTTTCCAAAATAATTAGTTTTTTTTAAATAATATTGTATTTTTTCAGAGTCATAAGCAATTATAGTTGCTCCTTCTTTAATTTTTTTAAATAGAGGAGATAAAAAAATTTCCAAATTAGTTTTATTACTATATTTGCTATTGATTAAGTCTATAAAAATATTTTTGTCTTTATTTCATTGCTTTATTTCAACATATATTAATTTTCTTTTTTTATTTTTAAAATTTTCTAATTTTTCCATTTTGTTTTCTACTTTTAAATATTCAATTTCTTCTAAAAAATTTATAAAAACTAAATCATTAAATTTTTGTTTTTTACTCATAATATTTATTATATTTTATAATTTTTATAATGGAAAAAGAAGAATTAATTAAATATAAAAATTTTAAAAATCTTTATACAAGTGAAGCTTATTTTATTTGAAATAATTTCGAGGATAACTATAAACTTAAAAATATTAATGAAAATATATTTAAAGAGATTAATTTTAAAGAGAATTCTTTATGGGGGGTTTCCTCTGACAACATTTCATCGTTCAATTCAAATTGGACTTTTGAAAATTTAGGCGAAGTAGAATCAATTTCTTCATCAGAAATAATTGTTAAAACTTTTGGCGCTTTTAGAGAACCATCTTATTCTTGAATTAAAAATAAAGCCAAAAGCCTAGGAGTAAATTTAATTGATAGTGTTTCCTCTTCTGGTATAAAAGGATTTGAAGAAACTATGAAACTTTTTGAGAAAGATTCTATTTTAGTTATTAACCCTTCTTTTATTAATAATGGTGTATTTGCAAGACCTTTCGCTGCTTTAAAAAAAGAAAATAATTTATTTATTTGAGATTTAAAATTTTCTAAAAAACTAAATTCTTCCGACGTATTAAAGACTTGGTTTAATTCAACAATTATAAAAAGATCTATGCCTAATTTAAATTTAATTTTTAGAATTATTTCTCCAATGGATGGAAGTTATTCAAATTTGACCAAACACTTAGAAAATCACGAAAAAGATTTATATGATCGCCATATTTATAAAAAAAATGAAATAAAATTTATCGAAATGGATAAAATATCAATTACTAAAAGTGGAAGTTCTATTTTAGATATTAGTAAAAAAGGTAAAAATTGATTAAAAATTGATGAATTAATTTCTAAAGATAATTTTCAAAAAGGAAAAAACTTTATTTTAAATAATTTTGATAATAGAATTTTTGAAATTAGAGAAGCTAAAAAAATAAATAAAATTTATAAATCTAATTTTGAAGATAACTTTAATTTTATTGAAGATAATCCCAATTTAAAAAAAATTATTGAATTTCATTTTGGTAATGATATTGCCGAAACAAACGCTAAAGTTGTGCCATCAAAATTAAAAAATAATTCTAAAACATTTTTATTAAATAATATAGAAACTTATTCTAAATATAATTATTTACTTGAAAAAAAACTTTATCATGTAAATCAACAAGATTCCGAATTTATTAGTTTATTTTCTAAAATGAAAAGTGCAAAAAAAATTGTTTGATATGATTATGAAAGTTTTTCTCAACCTTTTTCATCAATGGATTCTGCGCCTCCTTATTCTCAAATGTGTTTTCAATCCAGTGTTATTAGAACGAATTTGGATTCTGAAGTTTATAAAAAAAATATTGTTGAGGATACAAAAAAGTATTCTATTGAATCTTTAATAAATGTTGTTGATTCTGTATATTGATCAGAGGCTGATTTTTATGTTGTTTATAATAAAAATTTTGAAAGTGCTCGTAATAAGGAACTAATTAAATATCTTGAAGATAACAAACATTCTAGATTAAATGAAATGAGAAAAAAAATTGAATCTATTAATAATTTAACAATTGACCTTTGTGATTTTTTTAGCAGAAGTACTCAGAAAAAATTATCTCCCATTGTTTTATATGATCAAAAATTAAGATATAGTATAAAAAATATTGAAAAACACATTTCAAATAATAATATTAAAGTGCCAAGACCCATTAAGGAGTATAAAAATCTTAGTATTAAGGATGGTATTATGGCTATGGATTTAGGAATTAAAAGGAATCTTGGTTTAATTAATGATCATGATTGGATAAAATATACAAAACAACTTGCAGATTATTGTGAAAATGATGTTAGAGCGATGATAATGGTTTGAGATTTTGTTTTAATGCTTACAGAAGGAGATTTAAAAGATAGAGTTATTGATATCTCTTTATAAAAATTTAATATTTAATTTAATTTTTTTTACTTACTTAACCATTTATAATAATTAATGTATTTGGGGATGTAATGGATTCGACATTTTAATGCCTTAATATATTGCAGTGGTTTTGTGTCCTAAACACTTCGAGATATTTGTAAATGCAAATAAAAAACTAAAAAAAGCTGATGCAACAACAAATGAAGTTTTCTTCATGAATGAAGCTACAGCTAATAATTTTGCTTTCGCTTAATTAGCGAAGTTAAATAAAAAGACTAAATAGTCAATAGCAAACTTTATTCATTCGACTCCTCTAAATTGAATAATGTATCGCAGAGGATAGTGATCTTATGGCGAAAGATCATGAAAATTTAGCCAAAAAGTTATTTGATATTTTGTTCAATTTTGGTCAAAATAACTTATTTAAATTGAACTAAACTGTAGAAGTATATTAACTGGAAATTAATATGGACCCGGGTTCAACTCCCGGCATCTCCACCATTTGTTTTAACGCCAAAAATAACCATTAATTTGGTTTTTTTAATTTTTATTTTTACACCACTTTATAACATTTTGAAATTATTAAAATAGTATAATATATATAAGTTATTTGTGTAACTTCGGATTGGATAAAAATGAAAAAAAACAAGAATTTATATTTATTAAGTGCTGGTTTAATGTCAGTATCACCCTTATTAACTGTATTAAGTTGTGGGACTGAAAAAACTGAAGTTCCAAAAGAAAATGAAGCTTCATGGAAAGGATTTGACAAATCTAGAATTAGTTCTTTAATTCAAGATTTATCTGGAAACCCTACTTTTGATTTTATTACAGAACTGACAAATGGGTTCAGTAGTTTAATAGCTTCATTTAATAATGCTGGTATCATTACTCCTACTTCTATTTTTGATGTAGCAAAATCTTTTATTAGCAATTTATTGTCTGGAAAACTTAGTGCCTCTGCTTCTAAATTTACTATTGCAGGACAAACTATTGATTTAAATAAAATTTTTCCAACAATCAAAACAATTATTACCCAAATGTTAGAATCTTTACTTTTAAAAGAACAAAAATCTTTAGGACTTTCTCCTGATAATTTAGTTCCTGAAAATATTAAAATAATGGATTTTGTTGATAAAACAGTTGGTTTTTTATTTGATAGTATTCCATCTTTCATTGATGGAACTTTTGATCTTTCAAATATTACAAATTTAATCTCTAATGCTTCTTCCCCAATTAATTTATTTTTAGACTCGATATCAGGAAAAATTGTTGAAGAATTAAAAGATAGAGTTATTAGCAAAATGAATGATGGCCCTTCTAAGGTTCTTCTCCAATTTGTTGTTAATTATATTAATAATCTTAAAGAACAATTTAAGAGTGCTGGGTTTGGTGGATTATTTGGTGATATTTCAAAAGCATCTAATATTAATAATGAAATTTTGGCTATTAAAACTTTATTTACAGACAAAACTAAAAGTAATGAATTAATTAAAATTTTTACTATACCTTTAATAAAATCAATAGCAAATGATCAAAAAAATATTATTGATTCTTTTACTTTCACAAATCAAAATGGTTCATTTTCTTCGAAATTTGCGGACTTATTAAATTCTAAATTATTAACTAAATCAGATGATATTGATAAAGATCATTTTATCACAAAAGATATCGCTTCTATAGGTTCTGGAATTATGGGTATTATCGGCAACTTTGCTAAATTATTTGATCCTATTAAATCAATAATTCCTAAAACAGACGATCAATGAATTGATAAATTCAAACAATTTACTGGAGATATTGTTGTTAATTTACTCTCTTCAATTATTTCTCCTCCTTCACCTGAATTTATTTCATTATTTGAGTCTTTAAAAAGAATTATTTTGCCATTATCTCCAATTTTATTTGGTTCTAATATTAAACATTTTGATGACGCATTAATAAATAATAAAGATAATCCTATAGAAGCAATTAGAAAAATTCTTCAAATTAAATTAGATTTAAATACTACAACCCAACTTTCTAATGTTAATAGCACTCCAACATTAATGGATCTTTTTACAGACAACAATCGCCTAGATATTATCAAAGAAATAGCAATTAATTTCTTTGATAATAATATTGGTATTTATGCTACAAAATTATCTAATTCAAAAACATTTCCATCTTTGGGAACACTTTTTGGAAATTTACAAAAATTACTTTCAGATTTAATAAATGGCCAAACAGCTATAGATTCTATAAAAAATCTTAAAATAATTGAGACTTCATTTTCAGTTTTATCAGACTTAATTGATATTGAAGTTAAAAAATTATTTGATGATATTATTGCAAAAAGTAATATAAATTTAGGTCCTATATCTTCTATTATTTTAAAACCTTTAAAAGATTATTTATATAGTTTCACTTCTAATAAAGATAGTGTTCTTAAAACTCTTTCTAAAGAAATTGAAGTTACAGTATTTGGAAATCCCAATGGTTCTCCTCATAAATTCGACAGTTCTTCAGTAATTCAATCTCTAAAAGATTTCATGCCTATGCTTGAACAATATGGTATTTTCGCTGGAATTGGTGCCGCTGGAGCTGCCGTTTACTTTTCTCCAAACCTTTTTGAATATTTAACTAATTATATTATTAATAAATTCAATTTAACTGGAGATATTGAAAATAAACTTAAAAATATTCCAAATTTAATGAAAATAAAAATTGATGAAATTGTCCAAATTATTTCATCAAACAATAAAACTATTCCTGATTTAGTTTCAGAATCAATTAAAAAGTTCTTAGAATTTTTAGATTTCAATTTAATTTCTCTTACTCCTACTGGTTCTAATACTGCTACTGATTATTCTATTTTGGGTTTGTTACAAATTCTTACTTTCGGTTTAGGCTTTGAAAAAAACACTTTAAATCAGCTTTCTGGAATAGGGGTTAACCTTAATTCAATTAAACCAATTACTGATTTTATTTTTCAAATGAATTCGTTAACAATTAATGGAAGTCCTGCGGTAGGAAATGTACAACAAACTTCTACTTTACAAGCAACTAATTCATTGCAATCAATATCAATGTTTTTAACTGGTGCCTTAATACAAATAAAAGATACAAACAATGGATTTATTAATTATTTAACAAATACAATTATGAATGGCAATCATGTTTATCCCATTGATTTAATTAAAAATATTTTTTCTGGAACCAAGGGAGTTATTTCTGATCCTAGAAAAATCACCAATGGACAATTACCACTTATTACTTTAAATGTTGCTGATCCTGCAACCCCCAATAGTAAAACTTGAGATGTAGATTGATTAACATTAAATCAATTAATGGTTGAGAATGCTAGTGTATTGCCTCAAGGGGTTAAAGCCTCTGATTATTCAACAATAGCTTTAGAAAAAATTATTGAAATTGAATTTAAAGAATTGATTAAATTACCAATTATTTTTATTTTAAATAATTTGGGATTTAAAGGAGATACAAATACCCTTTCTGCATTTCAAAATAATAATTTTGTCGGAATTATAGTTTCAATTTTAGATAATTTAAAAATAAACAATTCTAATGGTCAATCTTCTATTTTGGAAACTGTTAAAACATTTATAAATAATTTAAGTTCCAATAATAATATTTTTAGCACTTTGATTGGAAAAACCTTGAACCCAATTATTGATTTATTATCCAAAGTAAAATTATGGTTGGAAAATCCTAATGGAAATAATTTAACAAATGATGATGTTTACAATTCTATTGTTGATGCTTTTGCTGCGGATCACGTTATTACAGATCCTCACATATCAGATTTTGTTGGCCCTAATGGAATCATTGAAGTAAACAATGGTTCTATAATTATTCATAAAACTACAATGGGGCATTTATTAAATATTTTTTCTTATTTATTTAATTCTTCTCCTTCTCTAACAACATTATTTAATGATTTCTTAAATAAAAATTTAAACAAGGAAATCATTTCTAATGAAATTAAGTTAGATTTAAATAACTTAATTCAACCATTATTTGATTTAATTTCAAACCCATTAAATAAAATAATTGAAGAATCACAAAATTATGTAAAAACAACTCACAGAAGTATTTCTGTTTCTTCAATATATAACAAACATTAAAAAAGGAGTATTAAACTATGAAAAA
>JAIFTM010000025.1 GCA_019661745.1 Mollicutes bacterium PWAP
AAATAATTTTAAATAATAAAAATAATTTTAAATAATAAATAAACATAAATGAATTATATAATAAAAAAAAGAGCAATTGCTCAAATTCATTATTATCTTGTACTTCAATTAAAGTTTTTAGAAACAACTCCAAATAAACCAACAATAAGAAATAATGGTATAACAAAGTTAAGAATACGATCAGCAGTTGTAAACATAATATTATTTTGCTTTAAGAATATTTCCATTCAATCTCAATCGCTGTTTTTAATGTCATTTACAATGTCAACTGCTTTAGAAGTATCTTTAGCAATGTGTGTTAAATAATTTTGAAGGAATTCTTTGATTGGTTTTATATCAGGAACTTTTTTAGTTCCAAAAAGTTTTGAAACATCAAAAATATTATTATCAGCTTCTTTAACGATTTGAAATTCTTTAGTATAAACAATATGGGTTTTAAATCATTGATCATTATCAATAAGATTTTGTTCTCCGGGACTAAAAATAACATCTATTTGTTCCACGGGAGTTGTTGCAATAACCATATTTGCTGTAGTATATCTAAATGGAATAAATCTCGTAACTCAATTTAGTGCTTTTGACATGCCAATAATATCAAATGTGATAACCATTCCAGATAAAAACATTGAAGGGAATAAAATAACAAGTGCTATTGTTAAAGCTTGTTGTGGCGTTTTACTAAATGTTGCAATAGTTAATCCAATAATTATTGTAAGAGATATATGAATAATAACAGAAACCAAGAATGAAATTCCACCACTATAAGTTGTAAAAATAGAAGATAAAAGTTTTCTATTAAATTGTGTTGGAGAACCGTTGACAACATTTTTTAATGTTATTCCATTTCCAAATACATAATTTGGAAAAATTAAAATTGTTACAAATAAAAGAATAAATATTGCAATAAAACTTATTAAGACATAAAACAAAATAGTAACAAACATAAATTTTCATGGCTTTACAGGAGAAGAACCTATATATTTAAAAAGCGTACTTCCACGAAGTTCCATAATTGCAAGAGGCAATGCAAGGATTCCAATAAAAAGAGTTGACATTGCAATAATTCCAGGAAGAACATATTGAATAGGGAATAAATTTCCTAAAATAGCAAGAATTATAACAGGGAAAATAAATGCCATTATTCAACCATAGAAAGTTTTTCAAAAATAACTATTTAATAATCTAAAAGTAGCTCTCATTATTTAACCTCCTTGTGAAGTTTATTAAGATGTTTATCTAATTCACCACTTCTTCCTGTTTCAATTTTAATACCAAGTTTAATAAGTGATTTCATAAATGCATGTAAATCACCATATTCATTTTCAATTTCTTTAATAGTTGCATTTTTAACAATTCTACCTCTATCGAGAATTACTAATCTATCACATAAAGCTTTAATTTCTTCCATATGATGAGAAATTACAATTGCGGAAGCATCTAATTCTTTAAGAAGAGAATCTGCAAAGTTGATAATATCTTCTCTGGCAGCAATATCAAGTCCTGTTGAAAGTTCATCTAAAATTAATAATTTAGGCTTATGTAAAACAGACATTAAAATATTTAGTTTTTGTTTTTGGCCTCCAGAAAGAGATCTAACACCTCTTCTATAAAAATCTTGCATTTGAAAAAGATTTAATCATCATTCTAATTGAACTTTATTAATTTTTATTTTTCTAACTTTAATAGCAAATTTAATAAGATCTCTAACAGTTAATCCAGAAGGGTAAGATGATTGTTGGAACTGAACTCCCATTTTTTCTTGAGGAACATCTTTAAAATTAAACCCATATTCAACAGTTCCAGTTGTAGGTTTATTAAGTCCGACAACAATTTCAGCAATTGTTGTTTTGCCAGCTCCATTTGCCCCTATAAGGCCTATTCTTTCACCTTTCTTAACATTAAAACTAATTCCATGAAGAGCAATAAAAGAACCAAAAGATTTAGTAACATTATTAATATTAATAATGTTTTCAGAATATTGATTTTCAATAAATGGTTTATCTCAACCTGATTTTGAAAATTTTTCAATTAAATAGTTACTTCTTTTTTTAATTTTAGAAATTTTTAATTTAATTTCAGAATCAGTCAAATTACCAATAAATAATAATTTATCTGCTTCTAATCAAAATTTAACTAATTTTTTGGCTATATCCTTGTGTTTGGAAAAATATTTATCATTGAAATTAAAACTAGAAATAAAAGTTTTTTTGATAATAATTAAATTAGATTTTCTTTGTTTTTCAATTGTATTAAAAATTGATGAAGAAGAGGTAATTTCTGAATAATTTATATATTCGCTGTCTTCGGGAAATCAAGAATTTATTGTTTTATCAATAATTAAATCAATATATTTATCTTTTGGTTTAATATAATTTGCTAATTTAACAATTGTTTTATCAAATTCTTTTTTAAGAATTTCAATGTGATTAAATTTTTGTTCTAATTTTTCTTTTTTTAATTTATTATTATTTCTAATTTGAAAATGATTTTCGGTTTTTTGAATTTTATTTTTAATTCTGGTTTTTTCTCTTTTATTGTAATTTAGTTTCTTAAAATCTTGAACCAGTTTTTTTTTCTTTTCTAAAAATAAAAATTTAGATTCGAAAGAATAAGATTTATATTTAGTTTCAATAAAAACCCTTTCAAAATCAATAAAATTTTTATCATTGAAAGTAAATTTTAAATTAAAGTAATCAAATTTAAATGATTTATAATACATTTTTTTGTAATTATTTTCAAATTCAATCCTAAGATTTTCTCATGCTTTAAATTCTTCATTATATTTATTAAATGTTTTTTGGATAAGGTTTGCAAATTTTTCAAAAAGTTTATTTTTAATAATAACTTTATCTTCTTGTTCTTTTTGAAGTTTTGGGTTTTCTATAATTGAAGTTTTGTATAATTTGTTAATAATAGTTTTAGTTCTATTTTCGGCATCTTGAATAATTTTTCTTTTTGAAAGATTATTAGAATAATCGATTTTATTTAAAATAATGGCTTCTGCTTTTGCTAAAAAAAGTTTAAGTTTAAGTTTGCTATATTCATGAGAAAAATCTTTTTCATTATAAATTCCATACAATAATGAATGATTAAAATCTAAATTTTCTTGATTAAAATTTAGATTAAATCCATCATTAAAATTATTATTTTCATTAATTGTTTTGTTCTTTTTAATTTTTTCAATATTTTGTTTATTGTCATTGTTATTTTTCATATTTTATTATTATAATTATTTTAAAATAAAAAAAGAGCATATATGCTCTTTTATAACAAAATTATTTGTCTTCAACTATTTTTTGAAAATAAGTTCTAGGGTCTCTAATATCATATTTACCATCAATTTCAAAGTTATAATTTGTACCAGCTGGAATTTTACGACCAACAATTAAATTTTCTTTTAAACCAGTAAGTTTATCAACTTTTGCAGCTAAAGCGGCCCTAACAAGAACTAAAGGAGTTTCTTGATAAGAAGCAGCAGAAAGGAAAGAAGATGAAAGTAAAGGAACTTTTTTAACACCAACAATTTGTGTTTCAAATTCAGCAGGAATCTTACCTTCAACAACTAATCTTCTACTTTCTTCAGATAGGACAGATTTATCTACTAATGAACCAATAAAATGTACTGAGTCATTTTGTTTTTTAATAAGTTGTTTTGAAAGAATTTTTCTTACAATAATTTCAACATATTTATCTGAAATAGTAATACCTTGTGCACGATATAATTTTTGAATTTCTTTTAATATATATCTTTTAACTGTATCAGCATCAGTAATTTTTATTAACTTATAAATATCTATAGGACCTTCAACAAGTTTAAGTCCAGGTTTAACAACATCGCCAACTTTAACTCTAATTTTTCTACCAAGAGTAAATTTAGTTAAGTATTCTTTACCAGTTTCGTTTTCAATTAAAATAATAACTTTTTGATCCAAACCTAAAACTACTTCATTTTTTATTTCTTTAACTACGCCATGAATTTTAGAAATTTTTGCTCATGGTTCTCATTCTTTAGTTGTAGCATCAATAAGTTGCTTAAGACGATCAAATCCACCAGTAATATCTGTGGCGCCGGCAACACCGCCGGTATGGAATGTACGCATAGTAAGTTGAGTACCAGGTTCTCCTATTGATTGTGCAGCAATTATTCCAACAACTTCACCAATTTCAACAACACGGTTAGTTGCTAGATCTTTACCATAACATAACTTACAAATACCAGCAATTGTTTGACATTCAAAAGTACTTCTTATTTCAACATTATCATGATTTTTAGAAATTAATTTAGACATTTTGGGAGTAATTAAAGTTTTATTTTTAAATAAAACTTTACCTACTTTAACATCTTTGGAAAGATATCTACCTTCTATTCTTTCAGAAAGTGATTCTATTTCAATACCTTCATTAGTATTCATAATAGCTTTAACAACTGAACCATTACCAACTCCACAATCAATTTCTTTAATTGTAACATTTTGAACAGCATCAACAAGACGTCTTGTTAGATACCCTGAGTTTGCTGTATTAAGTGCTGTATCAGTTAAACCTTTACGAGCGCCATGAGTTGAAGAATAGAATTCAAATGAAGTAAGACCTTCCATAAAAGAAGATTTAACAGGAACTTCAATTGTAGAACGGGCTTGAATTCCGGCAGCAGCAAGAACTTTTCATTGTTTCTTGTTATTCGCCATTAAACCACGCATACCAGCCAATTGAGTAAAGTTATTTATATTACCACGGGCACCAGACGCCATCATAGTAAAAATAGGATTATTAAGATTTTCATCTTTTTCAGTTAAAACTTTAAGATCAGATGAAACTTCATTTTTAGCTTTAGTTCAATAATCAACAACTTTTTTATATCTTTCATTATCTGTTAATAACCCATCGACAAAAGCAACATTCATTTTATCAACATATATATTACCTTTTTCAACAATCCCATTTTTATCTCCGGAAGTTTTAATATCACTTATTGATATTGTAATACCAGAAAGCATAGAATATTTAAATCCTAAATCTTTTATATTATCAAGTACATTAGCAACAATATTTGTATATTCAAATCATACTTTTTCTAAAATATAAGCTTTTTGATCAACATCAATAACGTCAGTTTCATTTCTATCAATAGAAACAACCTTGTAAACATCTCTAACAATATCTGAAAGTGAAAGGGCATGAAGATGATTTAATTTATCACCTTTATAGTCGTTTAATTTACTAAATGCCATTAATGTGTCTTGATAATTTGAAAAGTTAATTACATCAATAACAGAAGCAATTTTTCCTTTTGAAAGAACAGAAACATACTTATAAAATACACTTTGAATAATTGAAGCAATATCACTTTTTTTAATTGGTTTTTTAAAAGATTGTTTTTTAATAATTTCTTTTATATTTGAACCTTGTTCAATAATATAAAAATTATTTTTAGCATATTTTATTCAGTCTTCTCCATATGATTCTTCATCAGAGTTGAAAATAAAAGGAACTGAAGCTGGAAAACTAGAATTAAATATTAATTTACCAACTGTAGTTAAAATATAACCTTGTTCAGAAATAAGTTCATTTTTGCCAATGTTAGAAGCAGGAATAAGAACTTTATTATGAATTTTTAAAATCCCTGAATTGAAAGCATTCATTACATCTTTGTAGTCATTGAAAAATCTACCATCATTTTTTTGAGTTTCTTTAATTTCTTTAGTTAAATAATAAATACCAAGAATTATATCTTGAGAAGGATTAATAATAGGCTCTCCATCTTTAGGTCCTAAAATATTTTTATTAGCCAACATAAGTTCTTTAGATTCTCTAATGGCCACATCTGAAAGAGGAACATGAACAGCCATTTGGTCACCATCAAAATCTGCATTAAACGCAGCGGTTACAAGGGGGTGTAATCTCATAGCTTTACCTCTTGTTAATACAGGTTCGAAAGCTTGAATTGAAAGACGGTGAAGTGTTGGAGCACGATTAAGAAGAACAACTTTGTCTTCAATAGCTTTTTCAACATAAGGTCAAATTTCAGGATTTAAACTCTTAATTAGATTTTTAGCAGCTTTAGTATTTTCTACTTTTTTATCTTTCAATAAAAGTTTAATTATTATAGGCTCAAATAATTTAGCAGCCATCCCACGAGGAAGACCCATTTGATGCATTTTTAAATCAGGACCAACAACAATAACAGAACGACCTGAATAATCAACACGTTTTCCAAGTAAGTTTTGTCTAAATCTACCTTTTTTACCAGTTAAAGTATCTGCAATAGATTTAAGAGGTCTAGGAAGATCTTCTTTAGTCATAACTTGATTTTTTGCTTTTCTGTTGTTATCTATAAGAGCATCAACAGATTCTTGAATCATACGACTTTCATTTTGAATTAAAAGCTCAGGAGCATCCAATTCAATTCATTTTTTAAGACGATTATTTCTAATAATAACACGCCTATATAATTCATTAATATCACTTGTAGAATGTTTACCACCATCAATTTGAACTAACGGACGTAAATCTGAAGGAATAACGGGAACATTTCATAATAATAATGAGTTAATATCTTGACCAGAATTTTTAAAATTATATAATAATTTAAGTCTTTGATATTGTTTTTTTTGATCAGCTTTTGTTGAAATTTTATTTTTTTCTTCAAGAATATCAATTCTATTTGAAACAAAATCAATTTCTTTATCGATGTCATATTTTTTAAATAAATCAACTAAAGCATGAACTCCAGTTTTAACACGAGCTAAAGAAAATTCTTTAATTAATTCATTATATTCATAAAAATCAATACCATATGTTTGACCCGCTCCAGAAGCGAAATCTTGTAATACATCAATTGATTCTTCAAGTAAATCTATTTCTTCCTTTAAACTAATAATAACTTTAGAAATTCTTTTTTTAGAAGCAGTTCCTTTAATTATCGCTTTATAATTTTTAATTTCGGCTTTTCTTTCTGAAAGCATTTCATAATATTTTTCTTTAATTGTTTCAGGATTTTCTGTAATTTCAAGATTTCTATTAAATTCAGTTTCTAATTCTTCAAGCCTTTTTTGAGCAATATCTTCCTTTTGAGAAAATACTAAATAATTACCCTTTTCAGCTTCATTTTTAATAAAATTGTGATTTTCTAAAATTTGCAAAATAATTTCTCTATAAGTTACTGCTGCATCGCCAATTTCTAATAATTTATTTTCTTTTAGATTTAAATTACCTTTTTGAGTAAGTATATGAGTTCTAAAATAAACAATATTATCAAGTACACCTTTAGGATATAGTTTATTAGAACCTTCAAGTCTTAAACCTAAAAGTTTTGTAACTACAGAGTGGTCAATTTTATTAAATCAAAAGTGTAAAACAGGAACTGCAAGAGCAATATGGCCCATTCTACTTCTTTTAGATAAAATTGGAAGAATTTCAGGTTTTAAATCTCTACAAGAAGCTGTTCTTATACAAAATTCACCTTCGTCACTTCTTTTATATTTGTAAGCACAAACAGAACATTTAAAATCAGTAGATGGTCCAAAAATAATTTCATCAAATAAACCTTTTTTCTCTGGTTTATAAGTTTTATAATTAATTGTTTCAGGTTTTGTAACTTCACCATAAGATCAATTAAGAATATCTTCTTTAGTAGCTAATTTAAGAATAACTTGCTTATTTTTGCTCATTATTTATCCCCCTCTGTATCTTCGTCATCAGAATCTTGTAATTCTAAATTTAATCCTAAACCTCTCATTTCATAACGTAAAACGTTAAAAGATTCTGGAGTTGTAGGTTTAGGTAATTCTTCGCCTAAAGTTAATGCTTTATAAACTTTATTTCTTCCTTCAATATTGTCAGACTTGTAAGTAAGAAGTTCTTGAAGAACATTAGTAGCTCCATAAGTTTCAATGGCTCATGTTTCCATCTCGCCAAATCTTTGGCCTCCGCCTTGACTTTTCCCGCCAAGAGGTTGTTGAGTAATAAGAGAATAAGGACCCACAGATCTAGCATGCATTTTATCATCAATCATATGAGATAGTTTGAACATATACATAACACCAACAGAAATTTTAGCGTTGAAAGAACTTTCTGAAATTGGATCATATAAAGAATATTTGCCATCTCAATTATTTTTATTTTTTAATACATCATTTTTATTTTTTAATTCAGGAAACTTATTATTGTGTATATCTTCAATGTCATTAAATTTTATTCCATCAAAAGCAGGAGTAACAAATTTTATACCCATATTTTTTGCAGCCATACCTAAATGTAGTTCAAGAACTTGTCCTAAATTCATACGAGAAGGAACACCCTGAGGATTAAGAAGAACATCTACTGGAGTTCCATCTTCTAAATGGGGCATATCTTCAACCGGTAAAATATTTGAAACAATACCTTTATTACCATGACGACCAGCCATTTTATCTCCAACTTTAATTTTTCTTTTGTGAGAAATTGAAACATTAATATTCATAATAACATCATCATTCATTTTATTAATTGTTCTTTCTAATTCATAAGGCATTTTAGAAAAACCATTTTTTATTGCAGAATCTCTTAATTTAACTAAATTATTTAAATGGAAAGCACCTTCTTCTTCAATTTTAATATAAATAAAATTTAATTTAGAAGCAAAAACTTTAATATTTTTTTCAGATAATTCAGCAAAATTATTAAATTCATTTGATAATTCTTTAACTTTAATAGAATTTCCTTGTTTTTCAGCTTTAGAAATTTTTGTTTCTATTTCTGCTTTTTTAGCATTTATAAATCAATCTTGAATAAGTTCAATTTTATCTTTTTCAACAAAATCAATAGCTTTTTTTATTGTTGGAAATTCAGTAATAAATACATCTCTAGCCATTATTTCTCAGTTAGTTACAACACCACCATAACCATTTTTAACTTTAAGTGATCTATCACGTTTATTTCCAGTTTTTTTACTAAAAATAGATGCAAGAAGTTTTTCTTCAGGAGAAGGATTTTCATCTTGTTTGGGACTTACTTTCCCAACTAAAACATCACCTGATTTAACTTCAGAACCAATTCTAACAATACCATTTTCTTGTAAATGAGCTTTAGCTGTTGTTTTAACATTAGGGATATCAGTTGTTAACTTATCATCACCATTTTTTGAAGATATTAATTGAACATTATGTTGTTCTATATGAATTGAAGTTAGTGTATCATTCTTAACTAAGTTTTCTGAAAGAACAACAGCATCTTCAAAGTTATAACCATTTCAAGTAGTGAATGCAACAACAAGGTTTTTACCAAGGGCCATTTCACCATTTTCAAAAGAAGTACCTTCGGCAATAATTTCTTTTTTGGAAACAATATCTCCTATTCTTACAAGAGGTTTTTGAGTTAAAAGAGAACCCTGATTACTTCTTTCATAATTTTTAAGTTCTAAATTAATTGCTGTACCTTTCAAGGGTTGGATTGAAATTTGTTGTGAATCAACATAAACAACTGTTCCATCAATAGGAGAAACTAAGTTTTCAGATGAAAATTTAGCAATGTCACTTTCAACGCCAGTTCCAACTAAAGGAGAACTAGATTCAACTAAAGGTACAGCTTGACGTTGCATATTAGCGCCCATAAGAGCACGGTTAGCATCATTATTTTCTATAAATGGTATTGCTGAAGCCGCTAAAGAAGTCATTTGTCATGGTGAAACATCAATATAATCAACTTCTTCGAAAGAAACAACTTTATAGTCTCCATTTATTCTAACAGGAATTTGATTTCCAATGATTTTTCCATTTAAAACATCAATTGATGATTGGGCAAATGTAAAACCATGTTCTTGTTGGGCAATTAAAAATTCAGGAGAAGAATAATCAACCGTTCTATCTTTGGCAACTTTAAAGAAAGGAGTTTGAATAAATCCAAGTTCATTTATTTTTGCATATGTAGCAAGGTTTAAAATAAGACCAATATTTGGACCTTCAGGGGTTTCAATGGGACAAATTCTTCCATAGTGAGTTGTATGAACATCACGAACTTCAAATTTAGCAGTATCTCTATTAAGACCTTTTGGGCCTAAAGATGTAATTCTTCTTTTATTAGCAATTTCAGCAAGTGGATTAATTTGATCCATAAATTGTGAAAGTTGTGAAGAATTAAAGAAAGATTTAAATTGAGAATTAAAAGCTTTTGAATTAGTAACTGATTTAACTGTTATTTTATCAACTTGCCTCATAGAGGCATTAAGTCTTTCAGCACTAGTTCTGTTAAGTTTAATCATTGCAACTTGAGCTTGGTTTTGAAGTAATTCACCGATTGAACTTATTCTTTTATTAATAAGTGAATCGACATCATCAGCCTCTCCAATTCCATTAGTAGAATTATAATAAAAAGAAATAGAAGCAATTATGTCAGATAATGTAAGATATTTAACTTTTGTATTAGGAATATTACCAATAATTTTTTGAGGTTCTTTATTTTCAATCATTGCATTTTCAGTGCCTCATGCTTTAACAGAAATAATTTCAATAAATTTAGTCATTTCTTTTTGTTCTTTAGAAAGAATTTTAGTTGAATCCATAAAATCTTCACCTAAAATATCAGTAGTAATTCCAGGAACTACTTTAGATTTTAATTGACCATTGGAAAAAGCTTCTTGTATATTCTCGGCATCTTCTAATTTTAAAAGCGTTTTAGCTTTTAAAATTTTGCCATTAAATGATAAGTCTTCAGCTAAGTAAGACCCTGTAAGTCTTGCAATAAGGTTAATTTTATTATTTAAAGTATATCTACCAGATTCATGTAAATCATATCTTTTTTCATTAAAGAAAAGGTCTTTATAAAAATTGTTAAGATCAGAATTTTTAATATTGATGTTTCTTCTAATACTTTCAATAATATGTCTTCTAGAAGATTCAGTAGTAATTCTATCTTTTTTTTCTTTTTCAAAAGAAACTTCTAAAGCTAATTGCTTACCAAAAGTTTCAACAATTCCATCTCTATCCATACCAAATGATCTTAAAAAAGTTGTTAAAGGAATTTGATTTTTTTTATCAATTCTTATTTTGGAATATATTGTTGTTCCAGAAGCAATAGATTGAGGATCAACTTTATGAGAAATATTAATTCAAGCACCAATACGAGGAATTATTTCTACATAGTTTATAAGAGCGTCATCTTGACGAGAATTAAGACCAATATAAGTCCCAGGGCTTCTTAATAATTGCGAAATAATAACTTTTTCTGACCCATTAATAATAAATGAACCACCGCTTGTCATCAAGGGAATTTCGCCAAAACGAACTACTCCCACATTAACTATAGAAATGTTAGAATCTTTATCTTCTTCTGTTTGAATAGTTTTAACTAAATTAATATGAATATCATCTCAACTACCTTTTATAACAGGATAAGCATCAAGACCAAGATTCTTTAACATTTTGCTTGTAGGTTTTAATAAATGATCTTTTTTAATTGATTTTGAATTTTTTCTTAATTTTTCTATGTAATTAAATACTTCACCAGAAACTATAGATTCGAATTCTCATCTAGAAATTTCAAATTCAGTTTTTACATTATTTGAATTTTTGGAATTTTTGGAATTTTTAAATTCAATATCTCATTTACCAATTTCAGTTTTAAAACTAATAGAAATTTTGTTTTGTTGTTTATTTATTTTTGCTGAAGAATCTTTTATTCTACCAATTCTAAATTTAGCTAATCTAGCAGAAATAGAAATGTTCATAGTAGACCCTTTTTTCTTTGCCAATTTTATAACTTGAGCTTCAATAATATCTTTATTACTATCATCAAAAGGTTTAACCATGATTAATGAATTTGTTAAATAAGAAATTTCAATTTCTTCTTTATTAGATAAAATTGGATATTGAGCTGCAATTGTATCTTCAATTTCAAAATCTATAAATTTATTGAAGCTATCTCTATTCATTTTTAAAAAATCAAACGATTCTAATACTTTATTTGTTTTAGAAAAGTTAAGTCTTTCAACATTTTTTCCAAATTTTAGTACATTATATTTTTTATTTTTTGTATTATCCATATTTTCTCCTGTTTCATGCGCCACTTTTAAAAATTGTGAAATATGCTTAAAAATTATATATTATTTTTAAATATAAAATATCACAAAAATTAAAAAATTATATTTAAATTTGAATATTTTTATTAATAAATACTATATTTATAATTTAAATTAAATTATTTATAAAAAAACAAGCATAAAATCTTGTTTTTTTATAAATAATTTAATTTATATATTTATTTAAAATATTAAACTAATTCAACTTCAGCACCAGCTTCAGTTAATTTAGTTTTTATTTCATCAGCTTCATTTTTTGAAACAGATTCTTTAATAACTTGAAGACCTTCAGTCATTTTTTTAGCATCCATAAGTCCTACACCAGTAATTTCTTTAACCACTTTAATAACAGCAACTTTATTTCCGCCGAAAGATGTTAGTTTAACATCAAATTCTGTTTGTTCTTCAGCAACACCAACTGCTGGTCCTGCAGCAACAGCTACAGCTGTTGGATCTATTCCATACTCTTCTTTAAGAGCATCTACTAATTCCATAACCTCTTTAATATTCATTTCTTTAAGAGATTCTAGGAATGATTCTTTTGTTAATTTTGCCATGATTTCTCCTTATTTTTGGTTTAATTAATTATTTTTTATTATTATAAAATTTTTATTAAGCAACAGCTTCAGTTAAAGTTTCTTCAGTAACTTTATCTTTATTAACCTCATTAGGTTTTTGTTCAATATGACCTTCTTCAACTAACATATTCATTCCAACTGATAGTTGACGTAAAGGCGCCATAAGTGATGTTGCAAGCATTGTAAGAGCTTCTTCGAATGATGGCAAAGCAGCAATTGTTGCAACTTCGGTTGCATCAATAACTTTACCTTCATAAATACCTGATTTTAACTCAAGAGCTTCATGATTATCAGCAAATTTAGCTAAAATTTTAGCTGGTGCGATATCATCTTCTGAACCAAATGCAAAAGCATTTGCTCCAGTAAGAGAAGCATTAAGATCTTCGAAATCAGTTTCTTTTATAGCAACTTTAAAAAGTCTATTTTTATAAACTTTTAATATAACACCTTTTCCTGAAAGTTGTGATCTAAGTTTTTGAAACTCAGCAACAGTTAGTCCTTGGTAGTTTACTACAACAACTGATGAAGATACAGTGATTCTTTCTTGGATCTCTTTAACGCTTTCAACTTTAAGTTGTCTATTTGCGTTCATATAAGCCTCCTATTTGCAATAAGTAAATTATATTTAATATATTTGGTAACAAATTAAGGCTATGCCAGTTACTGTCTTCACATATTGCTATAT
>JAIFTM010000026.1 GCA_019661745.1 Mollicutes bacterium PWAP
ATTTTATATTATAATTATTACTTATGAGTATAAAAAAAAGTTCTTTGAGAGAAAAAATTATTTCAAGACCAAATTTATCTAAGGGCCTTTCTATTTTTTCTTTATTTACTATTATTATCGCCTCTATTGGAATATTAATGTCTTTTGTTGTTACATATATGGATAATGATAATTCTCAAACTATTTTAAGTTCTACTTATAATTCCGAAGACTATGGCGGTGTAAAACATAGTTTCAATGTAAATTGAATTAAATGACCTTTATATTTTACTATTCAATCAAATATTTTAGTTGTTATTGTTTTAACTCTTTCTCGTTTTAAAATATGAAATATAAAAAGTGATAAAGCTTCTGGATTTATTAATCTTGTAGTAATAAATATTACTATTACAATGATTATTTTTTGAGCAATTCTTTTTCCTACTTTCGAATCTTACTCGTCATTAAATGAAATTGGTAAATGAAATCGAGGTATTACCTTTATCTTACATTTAGTTGTTCCTTTATTAATGATTTTTTTCTTTATTTGATTTACTTTAAAAAGAGACCACTCTTTCCGTTCTTTATCTTTTTTTAATTTATGAAAATCTACTTTGTATTATTTATTTTGATTTTTATTGGCTTTAATTTTTTACTATGTATTGGCAAATACTGGAGTTCCCGTTCTTACAGGCTCAAAAGGCAATACTATTTACACCGATAATATTCCCATTTATAGTTTCTTAAACTTTGAGAAAAAACCTTTATCATCTTCTTTGGTCACTATTTCTTTAATTTTTACTTTGATTATGCTTAATATATTTTTGATATTCGTTAATAGATTTGTTACAAAAAAAAGTCTTACTAAAAACAAAACTTTTGCTATTGGAGGTCAAACCGCCTCTGGTAAAAGCACTGCTTTAAAAAATTTAAATAATTCTTTAGGAATTAAAATTACTAAAGAATTTGATCCTAATGACCCTAAAGTTAAAAAAATACTTAAAGAAATTAATTCTGGTAAAGTTAAAAATGGATTGGAAAATCAACTTTCAATTTTAGATATTAGAGAAATTACTTATTTAAAATATATTAAACAAAATAGCGAATTAATTTTTGATAGAACATTCATAGAAGACTTTATTTTTTCAAAAGTTTATATTTCTAAAAAAAGTTTACAAAAGGAATATTTTGAAATTTGAAATGAAAAAGTTTCTAAAATTCTTGCTGAAAATGGAAAACCTCAATTTTATATTTTTCTAGATTTAAATTGAAAAACTTTTAAAGAAAGACTTTTCCAAAGAGGCAGAGAAAATGAAATTGGTCCTTTTGAAAAAAACAAAAAACATTGAAAAAAACTTCTAAAAAAATATAAATTATATTTTTTACCAATTTTAAAAAGTTTTGGGATAAAAACATACAAAATTTCAACCAATAAATTAAATCCTAAACAAGTTGAAGAAAAAATAATTAATATTTTAAAAATTGAAAAATATAAAATTAATTAAATAATAAGGAATTCCTTATTTTTTGTATATAATTAATAAAATTATGTCTACGATAGCAACAAATATAAAAAATAAAAAACTTAAGCAAAAAAAAAGTGATAGACCCCAGTTAACAAAAGGTTTAAAAATATTTGCTTTATTTGCAATATTTATATCAATAATGGGAATTATGATGTCTTTAATTGTGAATTATTCTCAAGAAGAAGCTATTCATATTAAAAATTCTAATTGAAATCCTTGAAATAAAGGTATAGATCATGTTATTAGTTTCAATAGAGAATGAATTAAATGACCTTTATACTTCACTACACAATCTAATATTTTAATTGCTATTGTATTGATTGGAACAAATTTTAGATTATGAAATATTAAAAATAAACATTCTAATGGAATTATGAATCTTGCTTTTATAAATATTACAATAACAATGATATTTTTTTGAGCACTTATTTTTCCTCATATTGATTTTCAAAATTGAAGAATGTTTTTATCAACTTTTATTGTTCATACTATTACCCCTATAATGTTTATTGTATTTTATATTTGATTCAACATTACAAAAAATATTTCATTTAGAAGTTGGGGTTATTTTGAATTATGAATTCCTATAATTTATTATTTAATTTGATTCATTTGTAGCATTTCTTCTTATTATGGTTTAGCAAATACTCAAAAAGGTTCTTATAGTCATTCACAACTATTTACTGACTCTGAATCTTTATATCCTTTTTTAAATTTTGAGTCTAATTCTATAGATTTTTCTATAGGGGTTATAGTTGGTTTTGCTATTTTATTTATTTCAATTAATGCAATATTTATTTTCTTTATGAGATTTATTTTAAAAAGAAGTATCAAAAAAAATGGTTCTTTTGCAATCGGTGGTCAAACTGCCGCTGGCAAAAGTACAACAGTTAGAAAAATAACTAGAATTACAAATTTTCAAATGGTTGAAGAATTTGATAAAAATGACGAAGATATTAAAAATGTTCTTAAAGAAGTTAATAGTGGTTCCAATAAACACCCCTTAGCTAATGAATTTGCATTTTTAAATGTTAGAGAAATTACTTATAGAAAAAATATTTCAAAAAATATACCTTTAGTTTTTGATAGAACTTTTATGGAAAATTACATTTTTAGTCGTGTATATATTTCTGATAAAAATCTTAAAAAAGTATTTTTTTATGAATGGAATGAAAGAGTCTCTAAATTATTATTAGAAGTGGGAAGACCCAACTTTTATATTTTTCTAGATTTAAATTGAAATTCATTTTATGAAAGAATTCACGGTAGAGGAAGAAATGAAGAAATTGATAATTTTTCTGAAAATATAAAAATTTGAAAAAAACTAATTAAAGTTTATAAAAGAGAATTTAAACAGATATTAAGAAGTTTTGGGATTAAAACATATATTGTAAATACTACCGGTAAAAGTA
>JAIFTM010000027.1 GCA_019661745.1 Mollicutes bacterium PWAP
AGCAATATCTTTTTTATTACCTTTTCTTTTTTTACCCACAATAAAAACCCCCTAATTTATATAAATTTATTATAAATTTATTATAAATTTATTATAAAGAAACTTTAAAGAAAAAAATACTACTTAAAATATATAATTAATTTTACATGCCAAAAAAAGAAATAGTTGAAAATAAAAGTCGTTCAGATCGTAGATTAGAAGCAAAAGAAAAATATATAAAAAATATTGCTAATGAAAAACAAAAAAACACTCTTGGTACAAAAATTTTTAAAAAAGGTTGAAATTGGTTTAGAGGACTTTCAAATGTTAAGCACATTCTTATTATTTATTTTTTAATTACTATGGTTGGTTCTGGGTTGCTTATGCTTCCTATATCTCAAATAAATCCTGGAGAAGTTAAGTATGAAGATTCTCTATTCATTTCTGCTTCTGCTTTTTCTGATACAGGATTAGTTACCATTACAACTAGTGAAACTTGATCATCTTTTGGTCAAGCAATTATTGCTTTTCTTATTTTAATAGGTGGTTTGGGTTGATTTGCTATTCGTATGTATATATTTAACATTATGCTTGGTAGACCAATTAATTTTAGAAATAAAAGTATGCTTTCTTCAGAGCGTGGATCTGCAAAAGTTGGATCTACTCGTAATTTAATTCTTATATCTATATCAATTCTTCTTTGTTTATTATTAATTTCTGGAGTTATTCTTACATTATATTTTTACATATCTCCTGACCCTATTCAAAATCATGATATTTATTTATTATCTCCAGCTACAACTTTATCAAATGGCACACATGTAGAGGCTCAATATGGATTACAAAAATTAAGCGATGGTCATTGGACACAAAATGTAACAGATGGTCATTGAACACACGCATTTCAAAATGATTCACATTCTTCTTTTACATATAATTCTCCACACAATAGTTTTGAAACTTCATTAAAATATGGTCTTTTTCATTCTATTTCTGCACTTAATAATGCAGGTTTTGATATATTTGGTAATGCTTCTTTATCACCTTATTACCATGACTTTTTCTTACAATTTTTCTTTATTATTATGTTTGTTATTGGTGGTATTGGTTATCCCGTAATTTATGATTTATGAAAATGATTAATCTCTTTAAATAAAAAACAAAGACACAAATGAAGTTTATTTTCTAAATTGTCTTCTATAACATATTTAATTGTTGCGATTTTAGGTGTTTCTTTAACCTTTGGTATTGAATATTCTCATCAAGGAGGCTTTATCAATGATTCTTATTATGGGAATACAACAGATCATTCTTTTGCTTTATTTTTTAATTCAATGTCAACTCGTAATGCTGGATTTGGTTCAGTTGAGTATGGATCATTTTCAGATCTTACATTGTTCAACTTTTCAATACTTATGTTTATCGGTTCCGCGCCATCTTCTACAGCTGGAGGAATTCGAACAACTACAATCGCCATTGTTATTTTAAGTATTTGAGGTAGATTGAGAAATAGAAAAAATGTTAGAGCATTTAAAAGAAGAATTAATAAAGAAATAGTTACACAAGCATTTGTAGTATTTGCAATTGCAATTATTATTGTATTGGCTGGAACATTCGTTATTATGTCCTGTATGAAAGATTTCCATGGAAGCTTCGATTCTAATGGCCATTCCTTTGTCTATTCATTATTTGAAACAGCTTCTGCTTTTGGAACCACCGGTCTTTCAACTGGTATTACATCCAGTCTTTCTCTTGTATCAAAAATTATTCTCATTATTATTATGTTTATTGGTCAAATTGGAGTTTCATCAACTCTTATGGTTTGAGGAAATAGAAAAAGTAAATCTAGAAGATATGAATATGTTGAAGAAGACATTTCTATTGGATAATTTTATCCAATTTTTCTTTTACTTTTTTATTGAAATGACTTTTTAAAATTTTAAAATTAAAAATTTTTATTACTCTTATAATTTTTTCTACTATATAATAAAAAAGCACATAAAATAAAATTTTTGTGTTTATTTAACGTTGTGCCGTTATAGCTCAGTAGGTAGAGCAGTTGACTGTTAATCAATTGGTCACAGGTTCGAGTCCTGTTAACGGCGCCATGGCCCATTGGTGAAGTGGTTAACACACATGGTTTTCATCCATGCATTCACGGGTTCGAGTCCCGTATGGGTCACCATTTCGGAGATTAGCTCAGTTGGGAGAGCATCGCCCTTACAAGGCGAGGGTCGTGGGTTCGAGCCCCTCATCTTCGACCATTCGCTGGTTTAGCTCAGTTGGTAGAGCAACGGTCTTGTAAACCGTAGGTCGTAAGTTCAAGTCTTATAACCAGCACCATTATTTTTATGCGCTGTTAGCTCAGTAGGTAGAGCAGTTGGCTTTTAACCAATTGGTCAGAGGTTCGAATCCTCTACAGCGTACCATTTATGCGCAAGTGGCGGAATTGGCAGACGCGCTAGTTTTAGGCACTAGTTCTTAGGAGTGAGGGTTCAAGTCCCTCCTTGCGCACCATATCACCAAATGGTGTTTTTTTATATTTTTTATATAATTTCAATATGAATAAATACAAAAATATTTTTATTGCCACAACTGATACTATTTTAGGAATAGGCGCACCAATTAAAGACTCTAATAAAGAATTAATTTATGAATTAAAAAAACGCCCTAAAGCCAAAAATTTAATCATTATGATTTCTTCTTTAGAAATGGGTTTAAAAAACTTTGAAAATATTTTTACTGATAAAGCAATTAAATATGCAAAAAAATATTGGCCTGGTAATACAACTTTAGTATTTAATGATGATATTGCTATAAGAATTCCAAATAATAATAAACTTATAAAAATGATAGATGAAATAGGACCCATTTTTATGACAAGTGCAAATATTAGTGGCGAAAAAAATTATTCACTTAAAAAAGCCAAAAAAGTTTTTAAAGATAAAATAACTAATTTTTATGATTTTGGCAAAATGTCTGGCAAAAGTTCTAAAATTATAGATATTAGAACTGGTAAATTTTTAAGATAAACATAACATAGTTAAAAACTATGTTTTTATTTATAATAATTATTATGAATATTATTATTTTTTCTTCCATTATTTTGATTGCAATAATTGGGATAATTTTTTTCATTACTATTAAGCATTCTAAATTTAATTCATATAACGTTTGAATTATTATTTTTCTATTCATTTTTTGAGTTTCTATTAAATTAGTTCTTTCTCATAATATTAATATTTCTTCATTTGAAAAAAAAACCTGAGTTTATCCCGCAGGATTTGTTGGGTTCCAATTAATACAAGTTCTTATTCGTGTTCCTTTAGGTATTTTGAGTCAAAAAATCAAAAGTAGACAAAAACCTATATTTCTTGCAATTACAATTGGTTTAATGATGTTTATACCTGCTTTAATTACTGACTTTTCTGTTTGATCAATATTTATAACTTTTATTGGAGCTGGTGTTTTTGCCTCTACTTATGGAATGCAAAATCAATATTTATCTGAAAATTGAAATCTTAAACAAATTTTCATGACTGTTGGTATTTTGGTCTTAATACCTTTAGCTGGACAAAATGCAGCAAGTTTAATTTCTTCCACAAGTTTAGAAATAAATCCAAACTCTCTAAGATTAATAATAATAATTTTTGTTTGTTTTGCATTTATTTCAGCTTCCATATATTTATTTATTTTCCCAGAAAATAATAATACCATTCAATTAGATAATATGAGTGAACAAGCCAAAGAAGTTGCAAAAATACCATTAAAAAAAGTTATTTTTATTGTTGTTAAGTATTGTGTTGTAATAGTTGCATTTTCATTAGTTAATGTATTTGTTTATTTATTAAATAATGACTACAAATTTATCAAACTTGTTGCATCTTCAATTGGAAGTTTATTTGGTGTTTTAATTTCTTTCTTTGTAGTTCGTAAATTTTCTCCAAGACTTTTAGCTTATATAGCAAATATAGCAATAATTGCTTCACTCATTTTTGGAACTATTCTTTCATTTATAGGTGCAAGTTTTATACTATGAGTTTTATTTATTATTATTCTTTCTATTTCTTCAACTGCATTTATTACAATTACTGTTGGAATATTTTTACACTTTGATCATAAAAATCCTAATCTTGTTCTTGGAATTTTTCTCACATTTAAAAGTATGTCAATACTTATTGGAACTTTAGTAAGTGATTCCATATTAACTACTACTTTAGATAATTCTATTTCTAAAGCACAACAACAATCTAAAATGCTTGATAACTTTAAATGAGTTTTTGTTACTGCATTAATTTTATCTATAATTTCATTAGTGATTCTTACTTTCTCTAAAATAAAAAATACCAATGAAGATAAATTATTTGATTCAATTAATTTTTATGAAAAAGAAATTAATAAGAATGAACTTATTAAAGAATTAAGATTCAGAAAGAAGGTTAATTAATGTCTTTTAAACCACTTTATTCTGCTGGCAATATTAAAAGTGTGGCAGTTCATAAGCAAGAAAAAGAACAAACACAAATTATTTCTGGTTTTAAAAAAGTAGAAAATTTAGATAATTTTATTCCTTCTAGTGTTTTTAAAATAATAAACAGAGAAAGAATTAGACAACTTTCATTATTTTCTTCTTACTTTTTAATGGCATTATTATCAGTTAGTTTATTTCTATTTTTTTGAATTGTCTTAGAAATAAAAAATTATTCTCTAATTATTCCATCAGGATTATTTACTTACTTTATATTTAGGTTTGCTTTTATTTGTAATGAAATTAATTACTTTTCCAAAAGCATTTCTAGGTATAGGGATGAATTAAAAAGAGGAGCTGGAGAAAATATTCCTGGCTTTATTCCGAAATTACTTTTAAAATTAAATGCAAGACAAGTCAGGCATTTTTGATCTATGATTTTTGGAGTTTTTTTCATTGGTCTAACAGTTTTATTATTTTGATTTATAAAAGATGTTGATTTTTGAGTTTTTCATTTTCATAATTGAATTAATAATTTTATTAATCCTATTATTGTTGTTTGATTATATATTGCTTTTACATCATTTGCAATTTCTTTGTTTTTAATTATGACAATTCATAGAAAAAAACAAATTGCATTAATAAGACAATTTTATGGGAATAATATTATTTCCGATGATGAACTAAAAGAAAAAAGAAAAAAATGAAATAGATTTTATTCTATTTTATTTATAGGTTTAATTATGATATTAGTTGTTATACCTATGTTAATTTTTGGAATTTTAAGACTAATTAAACGTAATCCAGTAGTTAATCTTTAAAAAAGGTTATTTATAATTATTTTTTTTATTTATAATAATTTTATCTAATAAGGAGATCAAAATGGGTACAGGTGTAATTATAGGTATGAGTTTTGGAATTGGTATTGCATGTTTAATTATAGGAGCTGCTATTGCTTTCTTTATAACTAAAAAAATGTTTGAAAAACAAATGAGAGAAAATCCTCCCGTTAATGAAGATATGATTAGAGCAATGTTTCTTCAAATGGGTAGAAAACCATCTGAAGCTCAAATTAAAAATGTTATGCGTTCTATGAATAATGCCAAAAAGAAAAAGAAATAATAATTTTATTAAAAGTCTCTTGGACTTTTTTCTTTTATAATTTTTATCAATCATGAAAACTAATAATAAAACAAAATATAAAAAACTTAATTTTGATGAAAAAATAAATCAAACTTTTAATAATAAATGATATGAAAAATCTTTTTTTAAAATGAGCATGTTCTTACTTTTGCCAGTTATCTTTGGATCAATATTAAATGTTACTGTTTCATTTGTTGATACTTTCGCAATAACTCATTATGGAAAACAATCTGAAAACTTAACATCTGTTAGCACTGGCGGGGAAATTTTTTTTATTTTGCAAAGTATTGTTTTGGGAATTTCTAGTCTATTTTCAATTTTTTATGCTCAATATTATGCTGCAAGAAAAAAAGAAAAATTTAAAGAAGTATTTAAATTAAACATAATTATTACAGTTACTTTAATTATTTTAGGTTCATTAATATTATTTTTATTTTCTGACCCCTTAACAAGTTTATTTATTCATAAAGGCGATGTTGCTGATGATGGTGGATTGTTTTCGATTGCTTATCAAAATTCAATTACATATTTAAAAATAATGTCACTTTCTTACATATTTTTTGCAATTGGTACTCTTTTAGTTTTCCCATTAATTATGATGGGTAAAACTAAATATCAACTTTATCTTTCTTTAATTTCATTAATTATAAATATAATTTTAGACATCATTTTTATTTATGTTTTAGATTTGGGTGTTGAAGGTTGTGCATGGGCAACTGTTGTTTCTTTTATTATTCAAAGTATTTTAGCTTTATGATTATTAATAAAAAATAAAGAATGAATGTTTATTGATTGAAGAATCTTTAATATTACAAAAGATTTATTAAAAATGTCAGCCAAAAGATCTATATTTATTATTGGTAATACAACATTTTCAATTTCTTTGGTTATTCTAACAATTTTGAGTAGTGATGTTTATGGTTCTGATATTATAAAAGTTTTGGGAGTTTGTTATTCTATTGCTGGTATCTTTTACACAGCTTTTGATGCTGTTAAAAATGGAGTAAGAATAATTATTGGCTATTCTTTGGGCAAAAGTGAATTTAGTAAAGCACAACTTTTTGCGAAAAAATTATCTTTTACTATTTTATTTATTGTTTTTTTATTTTCAATATTTGGTGTTGCTCTTGCTTTTGGTATGCCTTGACTTTTATTAAATAAAAAACAAGATATTTGAAATTCTATTTATTTAATATCTATTTTTGCCGTTACTTTAATATTTGAAATTTTTTATATTTATTGATTTAGTATTCAAGAAGTTGGTGGACAAATAATTTGATCTATGATATTCAATCACTTTGTATATATTTGAATTATCGTTCCATTTTATGTTCTAAGTATTTATTTCTTTAAAACCAGTTTTATAAATGCTTCAATAATTAGAAGTTTATGGTCTATTCCAATTATGTTCATATCTTTTTACACATTTAAAAAGAATAAATGATTAAAAACAATTAA